>JBDHXS010000151.1:0-11568 GCA_039810845.1 Runella sp.
CGCGCATTTCCACAACCCACAGTCGGCCATCTTCGTCAAAATTAATAATAACGGGATCTTGAACCATGGGCTCTGAGGCAACCAATTGTACTTTCATCCCCGGCTCTGTCTGAAAAGTAGCCAATTCCTGAGCAGGAGTGCGGACAGGAGAAAGCCCATCGTTTTGGTTTGTACCCGAAAAAGTCATAAAACCTAACAGGCTTACCAAAACTGCGCCTGCTAACCAATTTGAATAGACCTTACATGTCTCATTTAGTTTGATTTTTTGAAAAGAATGAGCCATTGAAATGAAGTGGTTTAGGCAGCTTACATATCATTTCATGTACAAGAATAAGTTGACCTATTTTTACTTTATTTTAATCTTGCTAAGAAATAATAAGACATAAAGCATGGTCTGTTCCTGTCATTAAAGATGCTTTGCCTGATACAACAATCGCTCTCTTATCTAATTCTAATCTCGTATTAAGTCAATATTAAGGTGGGCTTTATACGTTTGTAGCGTCATAAATAAATCTCGTCATGCAAAATACCACTTTAGATACTATTTTAGTTCCAGTTGATTTCAGTGACAACTCCCTCAATGCCCTTGACACCGCCATTGCGATTGCCAAAAGGCAAAAAGCACGTTTACTTCTCTTGCACGTCTTTTCAACGACTCCGAGTATTATTTATCCCCAACTTGGATTAGCAACAGATTTTGTCTATGCCAAGTTTTCTAAGTTTCCCGAAAAAGAATTGCAAATGCTGGCCGAAAAAATAAAGAAAGAATATGCAGTGGAATGTCAATCCTATGTTGTATCAGGCGCAATTTGTCCAGTGATAACAGAGCAGGCAAGCACCCTAAAAGCCGACCTCATTGTTATGGGAACTCATGGAATATCGGGGTTTCGAGCGTTTTTTATGGGCTCATGTACTTATGCCGTATTAAAAAACGCCCCTTGTCCCGTATTAACGATCCCTGCGCATCACAAGTGGGAACATTTCAAAAAAATTCTATTTCCCGTCAGGGCCATGGCCAGTGCAATCGAAAAATACCAAGTCGCTCGAAGTATTATTCGCAAAAATAAGGCAGAGCTGATTGTAATGGGTTTAATTGAAATTGATAGCCCTACCACTTTTGACTCCCTCAATGAAGACGCTATCAAGCTCATAGAAATCTTGAAAGAAGACAACGTGAAGCTGGATACAAAGTTTCATTACTGTGATTCATTTGCCCAAAAGATTTTGGATAAAGCCAAAGCGTTGAAGGTGGATTTGGTGATTGTTACGGCTAATCTTGATTACAAGATACAGGATCTTTTTATCGGCCCCTTTGCACAGCAAATTGTCAATCATGCCAAGGTTCCTGTCTTATCGATTCGACCGGCTCCTCATCGGGCATCTTAATTAATTAGTATTCTAAAGCAATTCAAAAACAGTCGAAGGAAGCCCAAAACAGAATTGCTTGATAACTCAAACTTCCATCTCATGAAAGATTTAGAAATAAAGAAAATTTTAGTACCGATTAACTACGATGAAATTTCTAAGAACGCCTTAGATTTTGCCATGGCCATAAGCCGTCGCTATAACGCAATGATTCAACTGATTCACGTTTTTGATTCCTTTCAGTACATTTCAATCTCGCGCCACGGGCTGTTGATCAATCTTTCAAAAAAGTCGATTCTGTCTTCTGAAACACGTCGTCTTCAACGTTTCGCCAATGAAATCATGAATAACTCAACTGACTTATATTCAGTTGAGTGTCGGGCAGGCAACGTAAGTCGTGCCATTGTGGAAGTAGCCCATGAATTTGGCAGTGATTTAATTATCATGGGTATAAACGGTACGTCTGGAGTGAGTGGTTCAGAGGCTTATGAGGTAATAGAGGCTGCTCCATGCCCTGTACTTACTGTACCGAAACGCCAATCACTTACTGAATTTAAAGAGGTTCTTTTTCCTGTACGACCCATAACAGGTGCTTTAGAAAAATATGACTTTGTAAAGAAAATAATCCATCCGAACAAAGCCCATCTGACTGTTTTAGGACTGATAAATGAAGAAGAGCCTTGGCAGACTAACCTGTTTAGCGAATCAATTACTGATTTGGAAAACTGTTTTTTACGAGACAAAACCAATGCTGATATGGTATTTGTAAATACAGATTCGGCAGCTGAAACGGTGTTGAATAAATCTCAGTATTTAGGTATTGATTTGATTGTCATCACTGCAAATATTGACAATGAAGATCAGCGTTTTTTTATGGAGCCGTATGCAGATCAGATTGTCAATAAGGCCAAAGTACCTGTTTTGAGCCTCAATTCTCGGATTGTAGCACTTCATTTTGACGATTCCCTCCTACCCTCACAATCAAACGAAACGGATGCCAAACCCTTGGAATATCAGGAGGTGTATTAACGCAGAACGACAACATATCGAAAAGTGGTTACAAAATTATTGAATAAAGAGGGAATATCCCCTTCTAAAAAGGTACAATCACCACTCGTTTGCTTAATTCTTTTTCTGCCAATTTTATCCGTAACCAATACATACCCGCTACGGCTTTTACCCGCACTTGCATGCCCGTCAGATTCAGTGGCAAAGAACGACCTATGATATCAATCAATTGAATTTCAGCCTTCTCCCAGCCCGTAGGTAAGCGTAATTCAAAATCACCTCGACTGGGGTTCGGAAACACTTGAAACTCTTCTTTCACCGTAGTTTCTACCCCCAAAGGCTGTAAAATCGTGATACCTACCGTCTGTGACAACTGACTGCATCCTTCTCGACTCACTCGAACGGTGTAGTTCCCGCTTTCTCCCGCCTCATAGACCGAACTCGTTGCGCCTGTTAATTCGACGCCTTCTTTCAGCCATTGATACGTCAAACCTGCACCTTCATTGGCTCGCAATTTTGCCTTGAAAGGTGCATAAACTGCCCCCGAAATTTCAGGAGTGACGATGGCCTCGGGCAAAGGTCGTACTTTAACAACAATATCGGACGATAGAACCGTCGCATTACAAACCATGTCAAACGCTGATAGCTGATAACTCCCTGCCTCAGTTGCTTTGAGTGAATTTTGAAAAGTACCACTCAACACCTGACCATTGCGCAGCCATTGATAACGTAAGTCTGGATGAACAGAAGTAGCTGTTAAAGTAGTAAAATCGCTCCCTGCGCAAAAATCGGTCGAGCCGCTGCTGGTCACAGATGGTGTTTGAATAGAGCGGGTTACTACATTGACGGTATTGGACACAAATGATGTTCCACATACAGAATCTCGTACCGTCACTTGGTAGGCCCCAGCTGCTGTAGCTTCAAAAACAGAAGCACGCGTCGTAGATAGCACTTGGCCGTCGCGCTGCCATTGGTACGATAATAAATTTAAAGTATCAGTATTGGAGGTCAGTTGTAGCTTTTGTCCTTCGCACAAAGTAGAAGTCGCAGATTTGAGCGTAGCGTCAAGTTTCTCATAACATGGGCGGCTTATTTTAACAAGAGAAAATTTATTATCTACAAATGTTGTAGGTACAACTGTAAATGTCCATTTAGGAAATACATACCCTCCGTCTAATGCCGGAACCGCCCCTCCCAAAAAGACATATTCTGAATAAATATTATCGGTAGTATCAGGTGCTGCGGATAATGACATCTGCCATTGTAATTTACCAAGTAGGTTATATTTTTGAAGACTAAAACGATACTTATTTAAAAGACCACTACTGCTATTATTTCTAACAATTGCCTGACGTACCAGAAGAGAATTGTCGGTATCTTCGCTAAAAAAGCTATTAAAATGGTTTCCTGAAACAGTCCAAGCTACTTTCCCTTGTGGGTTGACCGCATACATTTTGGTAGATGAACCGACGTACGTAAAACCATCCTTGGATTCATACACTTTTGTATGATTACATTTTTCCGTAAGCGACCAAGCAATTTCTCCTACTGGATTGATGGCATAAAGTGTTGAATCAACTGTTAAATAAAAATACCCCTTTGCAGACTCAAGCCATGACGTACTTTTTATCATTAATTCTCCATTTTTAGAAAGTAATGATAAATAGTTATCTCGAATCAAGGTACGGCCATTTGAAAAAGTTTTGATAGGATTATTCCGTTCAGTAGGACTTAGATAATACTCGTAAGTCCACTTTTTTTGTCCTGTTGAATCATATTTTTGAAAACTATTGTTCGATTGATTTGTACCATAAGTAAGGTATCCCTTATCCGCAGTAACAAAATAATAGCGATAGCTCTGCCCCTTTACCGTCACTTCTCTTACTTTCTGGCCTGAGTTATCGAATAGTATAAACCTTCCCGTTGAATCTTCATCTGAGAAAACAACCAATTGGTTATCAATATTTAACCCCACAATTTTAGAAATGCCTTTCTCATTTTTTAAGAGACTTTCCCATTCTGTTTCGCCTTTGGCGTTGATTTTAATGATAGTATTCTCTTTTGGTATATTAGGAGAGGTCATGTAGTCATATTTATCAAAAAAGCTCTTTCTACTGATATATACAAAGCCATCATTCCAGAGATAAAAAGGGTCTGCTGCTTCAGAATTTGTATAATTTACCCCAAAAATTTGAGACTTAACCAATGGAATTTTCTTAATTAGCTGATTTTGAGGATTGAAATGAAAAAGTGTATCAATAGAGGAGAGCGCAAATCCACCACTCGGAGTAGAAATAATCTGATTTATTCGCTTCCCGTTTACTGTTGTACGTAAGTTACCATCACTATCAAAAACCCTTGTTATTTCTTTATCGCTACTGATATATTCATTGGTAAGTCTAATTTCACTAAACTTCGGATAAAATATTGGACTACAACACCTTGTTGTACTATCTTTTCGCATTTTCAAATCCCCCGCTAAGCTTATCGTCCTTGTTGCGACGGCAGTACTACACTTAAGACATGCCGTGTAAAGATAACTTACAAATAAATTACCCCCAGGTGTTTGACTGTAAGATTGGGTATGAGCAGGAAAAGTCAAAGGTCTTTTCTCATCAATAGTTTTTTCCCACAACGTCCGATACCCCAATTGGGCCCAAGAAGGCAATACAAACCCCATCATCATCAAAATGACACTTACTTTTTTCATAGCTGTTTTACGATTTTATGGTAGGATACCTAAGCTTACTTTTACTCCAAAATTGTACGGATTCACGCGCAATAGGCCATTAGTCATGGTTTTGCTGACCAAACTGTAAGACGCCGTTGGTTCTACCGACATCCATACACGCGGAGTCAACAGTTTCTGCATTCCTATCGAAAGATGTCCCCACACGTAAGGTTGGCGGCTCGACAATTCTACGGCCCCTTCCGTACCCAAACTTACAAAGTACCGTTGCCGCCCGTTGGAAGCGAGCTGATACTGACGGTCGGCACGAATACCCAATAGATGCCATTCTGTCATCTCGCTCACCTGCTCCGTTTGCTGACTTACCAAAGGTTGACTAAGATGAGCAACGGTACTCAGCGTATATGAATTTTTAGCCAACGTATATGCTGTCTGCTGACGCATTTGGGTGTAACTCAGTCCAAATCTCCACGCCGAGCGTTCCTTCAATAAAGTTAGTTCCGAGCCCAGTCGTATGCCTGTTCGATTGGCATTTAAAGGCTGTTGTGAGTGTATTTGTTGTATCTGCTCATTGGTTTCGGGTACTACATACATGCGCTGATAAGTCGCCAATGGCATGATACTTATTGACCAAAGCTTTACAAAATCATTACGTTTTGAAGCCAATCGCGGCGTTTTCACTTCGGCATCTTTCGATAGAACAGACAACTCTTTCAGTGAATTTATCTCCAACAATTCAGGTGAAAGCCCTTGGGCTTCCATTATAGACAAAGGCATTTTGTCTTCTTGTTTAATTTTTCTATCTAATTTCCCTGTCTGATTTCCAATGAATATAGCTTGGTTTTCAGTCGGCTCACTAATCGCTAATTCAACAGGTTTCGATTTTTTTACTGATTTCAAAGAGGATGTAATCTGTTCATTATCAGTATTTTTTTTATTTTTCTCAACCAGTTTATTAGAAATTTCTCCAACCAATAGCTCTTTAGAAAAAGTAGTCGCAGCCACATGGCTCGTTTTTGTTTTGGCTTGCCATTTTGCCAATTGGCTATGCACCGGAGCATGACAAACACTTGCGCAAAAGATACCGACCAAAGCTCCCGTCACAATTTTAGGCCACATAGAACCCAAAGACATTTTTGTTAATGCTCCTTCAATTCGTTCCCATGCCTGCGGGTGAGGATCAGATTCAAAATCTCTGAACAGTTCCCCCAAAAACTCTTTTAATTCGTCGTCCGCTTTCATATTTTTTCACAAGGTTATTGCCCAAAGGCCCATTGCTTTCAATTTCTTCTTTAGTATTTCCCGCGCTCTTGCCAATTGCGACTTTGAAGTCCCTTCGGCAATGTCAAGCATTTGTGCTATTTCTTGGTGGGTATAGCCATCTATGTAAAACAAATTGGCTACCACTCGGTATCCATTAGGCATTTCATTAATCACCTTGAGTACTTCCTCTTGGGTAAGTTGGTCATATACCGTGGGGCGTGTACTCCATTCTTCCAAAATTTCTGCATAGTTTACCTGCTCACTTTCGTTGCGATGTTGTCGGTAGTAATCAATAGCCGTACGAATCACCGTTGATTTGACCCAATACGTTACGGATTCGGGATTTTGAAGAGAACCCAGATGCTGAAATATCTTGATGAAAGCTTCCTGAAAAATATCTTCTGCTTCGGCCAAAGTACGCGCATAACGACGACACACCCCCATCAAACGCCCTTTATACAAATTGTAAAAAGCATTTTGAGCCTGACGGTCATTTTGTTGACAAGCCTTTACCAGTTCTATTTCCTTTTGCGAAGCAGCCAAAATCTACCCTATTTTCTTATATTGATACAACCAATTTCCATTTCCATCAAACAACACCACATAGGTATCTCCACTGATTTTCACTTCGACAATGTATTTTTCAGGAATACTTTTTCCTATTTGCTGTAATTTTTGTCCCCTACTCCATTGCCAGTTTGCCCACGTATTTCCAAGATATTGTTTCGTATTGGCGGGCAAGCCGCCCACATCTATCAAACTACTCTTTACCACGCCCGAAACCCCATTACGCAAGTCTAAGTTTGCCCAATAAGTAGCATCAGAAGCATCTTTGCCCCGTACTTTCCATCGTGCCGTTTTTCCAAATTGTTTTTCTACTGCGGTATATTCCCACGTCCAAGCCGAAGATTGCATTGCTATCAGATTATCTACCTCGACAGGCGTCTCATTTTTTGCCGTTGTTTGATAGCTTATTTCTTTTTCTAACGGTGCTATCCATTCTAATACTTGTCCATCTGCTCCTAACAAAATTTCAGTAGTAATCACTGATTTTTTGTCGAGTTGATAATCAGTCAGAATAATTTTCGCCGTCTTGTCTTCATGCAGATACACCGCCACATTGGCCCCAGCAAGTTGGTTTTGGGCAAAGAATTGCCGTATAGAAATAGGGATAAGCGATTCATTACCAATCTGTTCGGTTGTAGTAAGATAAACTGCCGTAATACGACTGAGGGAGCCTGTAGAGCTATCTGACTCTAATACATTGCTATTGTTAAAACGAAGTTTTCGAGTATTCCCATTTTTCAATTTTATTTCAACTACATAACCAATCGCCGTCTGCTTATCTCTTAAAACCACCGCTGCCGACTCAATAAATCCGTCTTGCACCAGTCGGTTGGCTTCCTCCCGAATCGCAGCAGGTAATTGTTGAAGTTTCCCTACCAAACGATTTTCAAACACTATTTCCCCTTTATCGTCTATCAATATCAAATTTCGATAAGAAGACGTAGGAAATTCGGCCAACCAAAGCTCTTTCTGCGGCATTTGGGTAAGTGTGGCATCCAACATGCCAGGATTGGTATAACGCACCGCTTCCACAACCGCCTGTGGAATTTTCGGTTCCTCGGGCGGTACGAGTTTGTCTTTATTTACTATCGCATCGCACGCTCCCAAACTCACCAGAAAACCAACAATTACTAACCGTTTTAGAGACATACTGAAATTTAAGATAGATATCAAATCAGCTTACACTTTTATAGACGACATAAGAAGTGCAAAGGGTTGTATGAAAATAAAAAAATACTGATTAATTCAAACAAAAAGGGCTGACTCAGAAGAGTCAGCCCTTTTAAAAGTGCTAAAAATCTATGATTACCAGCGCTTTTTGTAATCGTTGTCGCGACCACCGCCGCCACCGCCGCCATAACCGCCACGGCTTCCACCGCCGCCACCGCCACGGTTTCCGTCACGACCACCGCCACCAAAACCACCGCCACCAGTGCGTGGGCGATCTTCGCGTGGGCGAGCTTCGTTTACTACGAGCACTTTACCCATAAAATCAAAATCGTTCAATTGTGAAATAGCCTGTTTGGCTTCATCGTCATTAGGCATTTCGACAAAAGCGAAACCCCGGCTTTTACCCGTAAACTTGTCCATGATAATACGGGCAGAAGATACCTCTCCAAATTCCTCGAATAACTCGCGTAATTCGTCATCGTTCGCCTTGAACGGGACGTTTGCTACATAAATGTTCATTGTGCTTTGATCAGTAAAACGTTTGGTGTGCTACAGACGGCCTTCGATCTAAACTCCGTCCGACAAATGACAAATTCGCAGCAATGCGGTCGAGAGAAACAGAGAAACTACCAATAGCGTGGCAAATATAAAAACTAATTTTCTGATTGTTAACAATCTATTCAAGGATTTTTTATAGAAATTTATGCTTTTCGCGCAACCCTAAGGCTGTTTTTTGCGTACATACGATAGTAAGATTAGGGTGAATGAAATTCTTACCTAATTTTTTAAGGCATCCAATGCCTTACTATTTGAGGAACGCACACGCGGAAGTCGAGGATAGCAGTTGCTGTCCCCGACTTTTTTTATTGATTTAACACTGCTACCCCTACTGTTTTGTAGTTATTTATAACATCCTCCCCCTGTTCATCTGTCACCAACACATCAATGATATTTAGGGGAGCAAAGATCAGGTATTTGTTTTTTTCCAACTTAGAAGAATCGCACAACAAGTAAGTCACATGGGCATTTTCTGACATGGCTTTTGTCATTTCTGCTTCCTTTTCACTTACTGCACTTAACCCATTTTCAGGCGAAATCCCCCCTACTCCCACAAATGCCTTGTCAGCCTGATACCGTTGAATGTGCTCAATGGCCATTGTGCCGTGTATTGCCTGTCGCTCGTTATCCACTTCTCCGCCGACCAAATTAATGGAAACTTCGGTGTTCATCAATTCATAAACTACGGGTAATGAATTGGTAATTACTCTGATTTTTTTGTTTTTGATAAAAGGGCAAAGCCGAAAAACGGTACTGCCACAATCCATAAAAATTACATCTCCTTCCCGAATTTCTGCTGCTGCTAAACGACAAATGTGGTCTTTTTTGTCCGCATTTACGCCTGATTTTTGGGCAAAACTGACGGGTTGATTGACCAAACTCAATTTCATCGCACCACCGTGCGTCCGATAAATCAATCCATCCGACGCCATTAAGGTCAAATCCCGTCTCACAGTAATCTCCGAAGTATCAAGCAATTGGGCCAATTCTTTGACATCTGCTTCACCTTTTTCCTCAACTATTTTTAAAATGGTTTGCTTTCTGCTTTGATAACTCATCTCTATTTATTTATTTTGCTCAAAAATAATCAAATTTAATCAAAAACAATCAATGCAACAGTCATGAATAATCCGAACGTTAAAATTATTGAAGAAAAATTGCTTTCTGATAATTGGTACACACTCAAAAAAATTACGTTTGATTACCGAAATCTTTTGGGCAAGTGGGCCAGACAATCACGTGAATCGTACGACCGAGGCAACGGAGCTACGATTCTGCTCTACAACCGAGAAAGTCAAACCGTAGTTTTAACCCAACAATTCAGAATGCCGACGTATGTCAACGGCAATAGTACGGGAATGTTGATTGAAACCTGCGCTGGTTTGCTCGACAAAGATAACGCCGAAGATTGCATTCGAAGAGAAACGGAAGAAGAAACAGGCTATCGAATTACTGATGTCAAAAAAGTATTTGAAGCCTACATGTCACCCGGTTCGGTAACTGAAATCCTGTATTTTTTCGTCGCTGAATACCACAAAGACATGAAAGTCAACGACGGAGGTGGTGCCGAACACGAACAAGAAAACATCGAAGTTTTAGAGCTTCCTTTCAGGAAAGCCCTGAAAATGATAGAAACGGGTGAAATCAAGGATGGAAAAACGATTATGCTTTTGCAATACGCTAAACTCAACCAACTTCTCTAAAAACGTTACGCCATCGTAGGCCGATGATAAAGCGTCAATCCTGCGATGGGTGTTTCCATGATATGACCTACTACAATGCCTTTTTCAGCAGCGGCACGGCGCAAAATATCGCTGTAATAAAAAGCAACTGAGCCTACAAAATGCACTTTGTACTTTTGATAATCAGGAAGTTTACAGATATATCTACTCAAAAACTCACCAAAGGCATTATAAACCAAGGTATAAGCAAATGGGTGACTGCGATTATCAAAAAGAAACTTAGAAAAACCTGCAAAATAGCGATTGGGGAAGGGTTGTTTATAGGCATTTTCTAATACAATTTCTCGGTTTAGGCCGTAGCGTTTAGCAAATTTTACCGCCAAATCGTCGGGCATTTCTTTCTGTAAAAAGGCAACAACGAGGGTTTTCCCTAAATAGCCGCCACTACCTTCGTCGCCAAGCCAAAAACCGAGAGAAGGGATTTTATCAGCAATGTCTCGCCCATTATAGAGGCAGTTGTTGGAACCCGTCCCCAAAATACAGGCGATTCCTGCTTCATGCCCACACAAGCCTCTGGCAGCTCCCAGCATATCACTTTCTACTTCAATGGTTTGCGCTGAAGGAAAAACATCCTGTAATCCACGTCGTACAATCGCACAGAGTTCTTCTCCTGCGCAGCCTGTCCCATAAAAATGAATTTCGGACACTTCTTCTTTAACAAAAGGAAGTAAATTTTGGGTTAATTCGGCCGCAATGGACTCGGAAGTTTGGTAATAAGGGCTCAATCCAATGGTTTTTGCCTGTTGGATTCCCCCTTGTGAATCTATAATACGCCAATCGGTTTTGGTAGCGCCACTATCTGCTATTAGAATCATATTTTTTGTCATTCCGTAGGAATCTATTTCAACTCGTATCTTCTATTATCTTTTTTTCACTTAGCTCTCCCAAAAATCTTCCTAAGTGTTGTCTCAGATTTAAAATCCCAACCATCAACTCTAAGCAGAAATTCCCGCTTGACCTTGACAAATTTAAGATTACGAACCAACTGCATAAAAAAATCGTATTGTTGGTCAGGTACCTGAATGGTTATTTGACTCATAGCCGCAAGTGTTTCGACAAAGTTAGATAATTTCGTGTTTTCGTTTCGATTATATGAACACCGTCATCAATAAAAAAGTCCGTTTTGAAGAATTAGGTTTGATAGATTATCAACTGGCGTGGGACTATCAGGAAAAGCTTCTGGCTGAAAATGTGACCCTTAAAGCC
>JBDHXS010000152.1:0-11551 GCA_039810845.1 Runella sp.
TTGCAAGGCACATTTAGTGCACAAGCGGGGAGTGTATTTAAGGCTGAAATAAAGAGATGAAACTGAATTATAAGAAATCATGAAAAAACTCCTTCTCCTCTTGCTGCTTCCTGCTCTGCTCCACGCCCAAAAGGCTGTTTTTTTCGGGCAGCAACAGTTGGCACACCCAGTTGCCAATTGCATTCCGCCTGAGGTGGAGCAACAGGTATTAAAACAAGTAGCAATCAATGTTGCCAACGCGCGGGTGGCAGCTGTCAGTACTGAAACCATCTTGTTAGATTGGCCGTTGCGTCAGCGAGCACCGTTGGATTATACCTATTATGGGCTTTCTTTTTTTGTGGATCACAACCCTGCTTCGGGTTCAATTTTTGACTACAATGGTGGCAATCGCACTTACGACGGACATACAGGAACGGATATTTCGCCCCAACCTTATCAGTGGGATATGATGGATAATAACCGCGTGGAGGTAATTGCCGCCGCAGCGGGTACAATTGTGTTGAGGCAAGATGGCAACTACGACCGCCTTTGTTCGTCTAATCCGAATTTTGTAGGAAATGCTGTCATTCTACAACATGCCGATGGCTCACAAACGTGGTATTGGCATCTTAAAAATGGGTCAGTTACGAATAAAACGGTAGGACAAACCGTACAACAAGGCGAGTATTTGGGCATTGTGGGTAGTTCAGGTATGTCGGGTGGGCCGCACTTGCATTTTGAAGTTCGTAATGCCGCCAACCAAGTAATTGACCCTTTTGCAGGGCCGAGCAATACAACTACTAACACAAGCCTTTGGGTTCAGCAAAAACTTTACTGGGATTCAAAAATCGCTCGGCTAATGACCCACAGCGGAGCCCCTAACCCTTATCCTGCCTGTGTGGCGAACCCTGTGGATGAGACCTTGGAAAAACGCTCGTTTGTGTCGGGCGACATGGTTTATTTCTTCAAATATGGTCGTGATTGGCAACCAGGACAAACATTTAACCTCAAAGTAATTCGCCCCGATGGCACCATTTGGGTAAACTATAGCTATACTCGACCGTTGGATTGGCAAACGTTTGCTTCTAATTACAATTATTTTAATCAAGCTTTACCCAATCCTGCCCCAGCAGGCACGTGGAAATTTCAAGTGACAACGCTCAATGATACCTATGAAACTGTTTTTAATGTCAATACCACTAAGCCCTATACTGCCAAAACCTCTTTATGTCAAGGAGACAGTACGGAGTTGATAGCCATGAACGGGGGGCAAAATTTTACTTATCAATGGCTACGCGATGGCAATACTATTTCAGGGGCTGCAAAAGACCGCTATATGGCTACTCAGGCGAGAATTTATACAGTAATTGCCACCAAAAATGCAGTTAGCAATACGAGCGATGCCACACTGATCAATATCGTTCCTATCTCAGTTACCTTGAATGGATTGTCAGTATCGGGTACACAACAAGCTGTAGAAACAATTGTTTCTCAGCAGACAGTGGGGAACGGTATTTCGACAGTTTATCGAGCGGGCAATTCTATCTTGCTTAATCCAAATTTTATTGCTGAAAAGGGGGCAGTTTTTCGGACGGAATTGGGAGGTTGTAATTAACTTTGTAAATATTAACTACGACTAAAACATCTCCTCTTCCAAATCATCCCCTACCTTGTTCTTGCCTTCCAGAATCTCCAAAATGGGTTTAATTTGATAGATACTGCGGTTATAGCGATTACTAAGCAGAATGATGACAAATTTATCTTTGGGACTAAACAACATCAGTGTATTATAGCCTTTCCACCAACCCGTATGATAGACATATTTGGGTTCACGCGTCGCTTCGTCCACATGCATACGGAAGCCATAGCCGTAGTTTTTGATGCCGTGCCGTTCAAAGCTGCGGGGTGTAAAGGCTTCTTTCATAGTTTGAGGGCGTAGCACACAGCCACCATTGAGGCCTGTGTACCAGCGAAGTATATCATCCATGGTCGAATAAACGCCCTTATCCCCTACTACATCGTCAAAATTGTCTTTGGCCAAACGGCGATTATACTGATACCCTGCTGTACGAAATTGGTTCAAAGAATCATTTTGGCTCGTCACCAACCACGTATCTTTCATTCCCAAGGGGTTGAAGATGGTCTGCTTTAAGAAATCTTCAAATTTTTGTCCCGATACGATTTCTACAATCGTGGCCAACAAGGCATAGTTAGTATTGCTATAACTAAAATGGCGATTGGGTATATTGTACAATTTGGGTTTTACGGCACAGTACCACCTAACAATGTCGTCGTTGGTAGGATACGGGTTGCGCTTACGAACGCTGTCGGACAGTACATACGCATAATTTGGTAAGCCGCTGCGGTGCGATAGTAAAGACTTTATTTGAATACCCGAATAAGGAAACTTGGGAATAAATTTCTGGATTGAGTCTTCTAAGCTCAGTTTGCCTGCTTCGTAGAGTTTTAGAATAGCTACTGCCGTAAACGTTTTGGAAAGCGAAGCCAGCTGAAACTTTGAGTCTGAACACAACGTATCTTTTTTCTCCACTTGGGCGTAGCCACACGAATTTCGGTATAAAACAATGCCTTGTTGAGCTACTAAAACGTTTCCATTGAAACGTTCCAACTTAAATTTACGCTGAAACAACGAATCCAGTCGCGCTGATTTTTCATCGGCTTTGATGCGTTTTCTTACTTGGGCAATTTTTTCGGAAGTCAGGGAAGCATCAGTAACGCAATCGGCAAGCGCATTATGTAAGGCGTTGGCTTGCTGCTGATTACTGGTGTTGTTACAAGAAAAAACAACGATTAAGGCAAGAAATGCAATGGTTCTAATCATAATGAGTGGGTTATGAGTATTGGGTAGGTGTATTGAGTAGAATAGTTACGCAATACGATTACTCACTACTCCATACCTTCATCTCAATTACAAATTTAACAAAAAAGGCTTTGACCGCAAGTCAAAGCCTCTCTCAAAATCGCGATTAAGTAAATTTTAGTTGCCCGTTTTTGCTGGTGCAGCCGCTTTATTAGCAATCACTTCTCCTTTCAATGTAAGGTAAAGTGTTCCGTTTTCGGCATTGCTTGGAACAGTTACGGTTTTGTTAAAAGGCCCCATCACCCCTGCGTTGAATGTAGCTTTCACCGTGCCTTTTTTACCAGGCATTACTGGTTCACGCGTCCATTCAGGAGTAGTGCAGCCGCAAGAAGCTGCTACGTTGCCCAATACAACAGGGTCAGTTCCTGTATTTGTAAACTCAAATACATAACTTACTGGCTTGCCTTGCTCGATTTTACCAAAATCATTTTCGCTCTTAGCAAACTTTACTACTCCTTTTTGGGCAAAGCTAACTGCGCTAAATGCTAAAACTGCTACGAAAAGTGAAAAAGCCTTTTTCATGTTTTTTATAAAATTTAGTTTTGTAAAAGTTGGTTGCTTATCTAACAATAATTGTATGAGCAAAAGTTTTGCCAAACGTTATATTTGTCAAAAAATTTATGACAAAGTAACAGAAAAAACTTGTATTTTGAAACATCATTTGTTTTGCAGTATATTTACTTGCCAAAACAACGAAACTCAACAAACATAACCACTTATTAAGAAACGTGATAGAAAACGAGCTTACCACCGACTTTATTGCCCTTACGCGCCAAAATATTCTAAACGATTTTCGTTTGGTATGTGAAAGCCGACAAGCCAGCTTGTTGGGTCGAAAAGACGTGATGGGTGGGCGGGCGAAATTTGGGATCTTTGGTGATGGAAAAGAATTGGCCCAAGTAGCCATGGCCAAAGTTTTTCGCAAAGGTGATTTTCGTTCGGGTTATTATCGTGACCAAACCATAGTTGCTGCACTTGGAAATCTTACGTGGCAACAATATTTTTCTCAATTGTATGGCCATGCTGACGTTGAGTTTGACCCTCACACTGCGGGGCGTTCTATGAACAATCACTACACAACGCGCTATTTGGACGAACAAGGGTTGTGGAGACCTCAAACCAATACCTATAATCACATCAATGACTTAGCACCCACAGCAGGGCAAGTTCCTCGTTCGGTGGGGTTAGCGTATGCTTCCAAACTCTATCGCCACAATGAGAATTTATGGTCAATGACCGACTTTTCTAATAAAGGCGATGAAATCACCTTTGGTACTATTGGTGATGCTTCAACATCGCAGGGGATGTTTTGGGAAACCATGAACGCAGCAGGTGTGTTACAAGTGCCATTGCTGATGTCAGTTTGGGATGATGGTTTCGGTATCTCGGTACCCGTAGAATATCAAACTACCAAAGGAAGCATTTCTAAAGCGATGTCGGGATTGCAGCAAGGCGATGGGGAAAGTGGGATAGAAATTTTTATGGTAAAAGCGTGGGATTACGTAGCACTGCTCGAAACTTATCAAAAAGCAGCCGACCTATGTCGTCATCAGCACATACCAGTGCTTGTGCATGTACAAGAAGTAACTCAGCCACAAGGTCACTCCACATCAGGCTCGCACACCCGATATAAATCGACAGAACGATTGACTTGGGAACAAGAGTGGGATTGCAACCTAAAATTTAAAGAATGGATTCTAAATAATGGCTACGCTACGTCAGATGAGTTGGAAGAAATTGAAGAAACCGCCAAAAGACTCATCCGTCAACAGCGTAATGAAGCTTGGAAAGCATATAGTGAATCCATCTTGAGCGAGCAAAATGAGGTAGTCTCTCTCCTTCAGGCAGCTGCCCAAGAGAGTCGTTTCGCCACTGAATTGCTCCAATTGACCGACGAACTGCGCAAAGAAATTGTGCCTTTGCACCGTTATAATACAACAGCCATTCGGAAAGCATTACGAGTTTTACGCTTTGAGCCAAGTTCTACACGAGATTCTCTGGCACGCTGGCTTGAAAAAAATACTGAAATCAACCACGACCGTTTCAGTTCACACTTATACAGTCAATCGCCAGACTCCCCCCTTAAAGTCGCCCTTGTTGCAGCCGAATACCGCGAGGATGCTTCTTTTTTTGATGGAAGAGAAATTGTAAGAGCCAATTTTGATGCACTTTTTGAGAACGACCCCCGTATTGTAGCTTTGGGCGAAGACGTCGGAAAAATTGGTGATGTAAACCAAGGTTTTGCGGGTCTTCAGGATAAATTTGGTGAACTGCGCATTACAGATACTGGGATTCGTGAAACAAGTATCATCGGGCAGGGCATTGGACTGGCTATCAGAGGTTTGCGACCAATTGTCGAAATCCAGTATTTTGACTACGTTTTTTATACTCTTGCCACACTAACCGATGATTTAGCTTCTTTACATTATCGAACCAAAGGTGGTCAAAAAGCACCTGTTATCATAAGAACACGCGGTCATCGCTTGGAGGGGATTTGGCATTCGGGTTCTCCGATGGCATCCGTCATCCATAGTTTGCGTGGTATTCATGTATGCGTACCGCGCGATTTGACACAAGCGGCGGGTATGTATAACACGCTTTTGCAAGGCGACGATCCCGCTTTGGTTGTTGAACCCCTCAACGGGTATCGCCTTAAAGAACGAATGCCCAGCAATTTAGGGAAATTCACTGTTCCGCTTGGTCAGCCTGAAATACTCCGAAAAGGAACTGACGTTACGATTGTCACTTATGGCTCTATGTGCCGCATTGTATTAGAAGCCGCCTAGCAATTGGCCCAAACAGGAATTAGTACAGAGGTGATCGATGTCCAAACTTTGCTTCCTTTCGACCTCAACTCCATGATTGTCGAATCCATAAAAAAAACTAATCGGGTCATTTTTGCCGATGAAGATATGCCTGGAGGAGGCTCTGGATACATGATGCAACAGGTGTTAGATGGGCAAAATGCCTATCAATGGCTCGACTCCGCACCGCGTTGTATCTCTTCTAAGCCCCATCGCCCTGCTTACAGCTCCGACGGTGATTATTTTTCTAAGCCCAACGTTGAAGACATTTTTGAAAGTGTGTATGCTTTGATGCACGAAGCCGATCCTGCACAGTACCCAGCATTATATTAACCTTTCCCTGACTTCCCAACCCCTCCTTACACCCGCGATTTTAATTGCGGGTTTTTTATAACTATTTGACGAAAGTCAGCTTATTTTCCAATAGGGTTTAGTACGTTGTGGTTGGATTCGCTAATTTTGCGCTTCATTGTCAAAGACATACCTAACCAACAAGTATGAATTTTAAACTATCACAAGTCCCCGACCGCACCAATAAACCACGCCAATACGGTCTGACCATGGTCATGGACAAAGGGTTGAGCATTCGCCAAATTGAGGATATGCTTGATATTTCAGCGCCTCATATTGATATTGTAAAACTCGGATGGGCGACCTCTTTTGTGACGCCTAATCTCAAAGACAAAATTGCCGTTTACAAAAATGCAGGCATTCCCGTCTATTTTGGAGGAACACTTTTTGAAGCATTTGTCGTGCGCAACCAATTTGAAGACTATCGCCGTTTGATTGATGAATATGGCTTAGAATACGCCGAAGTATCAGACGGTTCGGTAGATATGCCAGCCGAAATCAAATGCGATTTTATCAAAGTATTGGCCGAGCAAGTAAAAGTGTTATCGGAAGTTGGATCAAAAGATGAGACCAAAATTATCCCTCCCTACAAGTGGATTCAACTCATGAAAGCCGAACTCGAAGCAGGCGCTTGGAAAGTAATTGGCGAAGCTCGTGAATCTGGGAATGTAGGTTTGTTTCGCTCCAGTGGCGAAGTACGACAAGGGTTAGTTGAAGAGATTCTAACTCAAGTTCCCAACAAAGACATCATTTGGGAAGCCCCTCAAAAAGCCCAACAAGTCTGGTTTGTAAAACTCCTTGGCGCAAATGTAAACTTAGGCAACATTGCCCCCAATGAGATCATCCCGCTCGAAACCATCCGCCTTGGTCTCCGTGGCGATACTTTTGGACATTTTCTTAATGATAAAACGAGAAAGCGTTGGAAGTTAAGTAAATAAGTCGGCAGTATGCAGTGGGCAGTCAGCAATTATTTTACGTGTAAAAATCTGGAATAAGATCATTTTCTAAAATATTGAATCAAGGATGGACTTTAAGAGTTTACTGGCATCCCAAAAAGGGTTCGATTTAGCAATGAGCATTTACACAATTACCAAAAGATTCCCATCTGAGGAAAAATATTCGCTAACTGATCAAATCAGACGTTCATCTCGCTCGGTATGTGCTAATATTGCTGAGGCATACCGTAAACGTCAATATCCTGCGCATTTTGTATCTAAAATCTCAGATTCTGATACTGAAAATAGCGAAACTCAGGTTTGGCTTTTATTTGCCAAGGCTTGCAATTACATTAATGAATATTTAAACTTAAACAATCGCAGTTTAGAAATAAGGAAACTGTTGGCATATATGATGAATAATCCTGAGAAATTCAAATAATAATTCATACTGCAAACTGCCTTTACTGTAAACTGCCTACTAAAAAAATGGAAATTCTCGCACAAATCTTAGATTTCTTTCTACACCTTGATAAGCACCTTGCCGACATCATCAAAGACTATGGCACGCTTACGTATCTGATTTTATTTCTAATCGTATTTACCGAAACTGGTTTGGTAGTAATGCCACTACTCCCAGGTGACTCCCTTTTATTTGCAACTGGAGCATTAGCCGCCTCTACAGGAGCACTGAATCCTTGGATCGTGATTCCATTGCTGATTGTAGCAGCATTAATGGGCGATAATGTCAACTATTTTGTAGGGAAATTTTTGGGAAATACCATCAAAAAACGAGAACGAATCTTGTTTTTCAAACGTGAATATTTGGAACAAACCGAAGCGTTTTATGCCAAACATGGGGGTAAAACGGTTATTATGGCTCGCTTTATTCCGATTGTACGCACTATCGCCCCGTTTGTGGCAGGAGCTGGAAGCATGACTTACTCAAAATACATTGTGTTTTGTATCATCGGTGCTTTACTTTGGGTCCCTTCTTTAACTATGCTAGGTTACTTTTTTGGCAACTTGCCCATCGTAAAGAAAAATTTCGAATTGGTAATATTCGGTATCATCGGCCTATCGGTACTTCCCATGGTATGGCAGTTTGTTAAGGCTAAATTTTTGTCTCCAAAAGCCAGTTAAACGTTCATGTCCTTCACCCACAAAAAATGAGCTATGAATGACATTCGCAGCTCATTTTTTGTGAGATTTTTCTAATATTTCGAGGTTGTATCGGCGGGGCTATCAGCAGGGCCTTTGTCTTTCTTACTGAACACCGATACATTCACATATCGCTTGGGATACTGACGGAAGTTGGTCATCAATTTGTTAACACTGACGATTGTGCGGTTCAAATTGTCGTATAAAGCTTGGTCTTTTAACAATTTTCCTGCCGTACCTTGGCCTTGTTCGAGAGCGGTAAGTGATTTTTGAAGCGTCGCTACAGCAGCGTTAGCTTGTGCCAATGTCTGTCCAATACGCAGGGCTTTGAGCGAGTCAGTGGTAGTCAGGAGATTTCCTAAGATGGGTTTGATGCTTTTTTCTGTTTCAATCAACGAGGCCGACAGGGCATTAACATTGGCCAAAGTAGCTGCAATTGCTTGACGATTTTGGTCAATGGTCGCATTAATCCCTAATGCTGTTTTGTCAGTAGTTGCCAGTAATTTATTAAGTGCATAGCCTGTCTGGTCAAACTGTTTAACGACCCGATTTAGATTAATAATCAATGAGTCAGCATTCTTCACAACAGGAAGTGCTTGCTCTTGTAGCAAAGCTTGAATTCCTTTTTCGCTATCGGGCAAAAGCGTATCCCCCTGCTGGAGTCGCTTTGCTCCTGTAGCTATTTCTAAAACCAAGGCGCTTCCTCCTAACAATTCGGAAGTCAACATGGTTTTTGTACCCTCAGTTACAATAATATCTTTCTGTATTTCAAGCGTCACTAAGACTTTATTCCCTCTATTTTGAAGCAATTCTGTACTTTTTACTTGCCCAACTTGCACACCATTGAGTTTGATGGCATTGGAAGGTTGGAGTGAGCCTATATTATCAAAAACAACAAAATATTTGTAATTCCTTGAGAAAAAATCAGATCCTTTCAAAAAGTTAAAGCCAAAATAAAGCATAGTTAGCGTCATAATGGCCATAAATCCAACTTTTGCTTCCTTAGAGATTTTCATGCCTGCAATGGGTAAATTAATTTTGTTCTACTTCTTCTTTATACTGCTTAAATGCCCGAAATATAGACTCTGATATTTCCTCTTGCCCTTCATCCGAATTGAGGTATTTTTCTTCTTCTTTGTGACTTAGAAAACCTGCCTCAACCAGTACGCTTGGCATGGCGGTTTGCCAAAGTACCATAAAACCCGCTTGTTTTACACCACGGCTATTCCGACTGGCATGTCTTTTAAATTGCCGTTCAATTTTTTCTGCAAAATTCAAACTACTGGCGATGTAAGCATTTTGGCGATTGGCCAACATGATATAGGCAAGCGGCGAGTTAGGATTAAATCCTTTGTATTTTGCTTCGTAGTCTTTTTCCAACAAAATAACAGCATTTTCTCTTTTGGCTACTTCCAAATTTTCATCCGATTTGTGTAATCCCATTACAAATGTTTCGGTACCTGCTGGGCTTACTTTATTTTTAGGGAGCGAATTGCAATGAATTGAAATAAACAAGTCTGCCTTACGCCGATTGGCAATATTGGAACGTTCACTCAAATCCACAAATTTATCTGTACCACGAGTCAAAATGACTTTCACATCGGGCATTTCGGTCTTGATTTTATAGGCCAATTTCATGGTAATATCCAACACAACGTCTTTTTCGCGTGAAATTTTCCCACGAGTGCCTATATCTTTCCCTCCATGACCAGCATCAATTACTATGGTCTTTATTCCTCCTTCGGCGTCAGATTTCAAAGTAAAGCTACAAAAGACAATCCAAGTAAAAATCAGTAGGGTTTTGAACGTGTTTGACATGGACTATTTCAAAGTTTTGCAGTTATTGCGAATAAAAGCTTTTTTCGTATCCTACAATAAATAAACGAACCAAAACTTTCTAAATTTTTACCGAACGGTAACGATAGAAAGTTTTGGGTCAAATTTTCTACAAAGAAACTCAAAAATAGGATAAATATTGCAGGAAAAGAAGTTTATACACCTTCTGCTACTACCTCTTTCACCTCTGGCACCATCTGCGTAAGTAGATTTTGAATCCCAGCTTTGAGCGTGAGCGTCGAAGACGGGCAGCCGCTACAGGATCCTTGCAGCAGTACTTTTACCGTTCCTGAAGCTTCTTCAAACGAGTGAAAAGCAATAGCTCCACCATCAGATTCTACCGCAGGCCGTACATAATCGTCTAAAACAGCTTTAATTTGGCGGATTGTTGGGCTATCGGTATCTAAGATAGTTGTATTTTTCTCGACCGTTTTTTGTTCAAAAACAGGGTGATTTTCTTCAAAATAAATCTTCAAAAACTGTTTTGTATCTAAGATTACCTCTCCCCAGTCTGTAGTATCATCTTTGGTGAGTGTTACAAAATTAGATGCTAAGAATACGCGCTGTACAAACGGGAATTGAAATAAATCGCCTGCCAAAGGAGATGATTTACCTTCTATTTGGGTTGAACCCAAATCGGGATAATCGAACGAAAGTCCTTGGGGAACCAATTCAAAGTTCAGAACAAACTTCATTGAGTTCGGATTTGGGCTGGCTTCGGTATAGATAAATACGGGTTGCATGGTTGCGTTGCGTCGAACTGTTAGTGATTGATAGAAAAAACAAAAAGGACAATCTTTTGGAGGATTATCCCTTTTGCAACAACTATTTGGCAAAATTGGTTTTGTTTGAGCCTAATTAACGTTTAAGCACTTTTCTAAAATCATAGAAAAGTCTTTCAATCAATTTCAACTCTTCCGTCACAATCTCCCCAGAGGCAGTCATACCATTGCGAAAATTTACTTTTTTTTGCGAAGAAGTGATCAATCCTTTGGGGAAATGTACCTTAATCAAATAAGCGGTGTCTTTGGGCATGTCCGAAATCGACGCAATGCACCCACTCACCGTACCAAATTCCTGATAGGGATAACTGGCAAATTTTACAATGACTTCCTGTCCATGACGTATTTTCCCAAAATTGTATTGCCCTACGTACATTTCGCCTTCCAATCCTGCACCCTCAGGTAATACATAAAATAGTTCCTGACCCGCTTTAACCGTTTGTCCTTCCTGCAGCGGAGTAAGAAAAGCCACTTTACCGCTTGTGGGCGCTACTGCTACAAAACGCTGCTTCCACGCCTCAATGTCACTTTTTAACGTATTAATAGATTGAAATAAACCATTAAGCTGTTCGATGCGGGTCTTTTCCAATTCCAACAACTCCTGCTGTTTTTGATTTTGCGACATTCCGTTGTTATTGAACGCTGTTTGGGCTTGGTCAACCACCTGTTTTTTGGATAAATGCTGACTCTGAGTTCGTCGCAGTTCTACATCCGCAATGACTTTTTCCTCGTGTAATTTACGATTCATCCGCAAATCATCTTCGGTAAGTTCGAGGTCTTTTCGATAATTACCAAGTTGTGTTTGAAGATTCTCACGTAATA
>JBDHXS010000153.1:0-11519 GCA_039810845.1 Runella sp.
AAATGGAAGACAAAATAGAAGGTTTTGAGGCAGGCACCGACGATTATATTGTAAAGCCTTTTGATTTTCGAGAACTTTATCATCGTGTCTTGGTTGGCTTACGGAGAAATAATCCAACGTCGGAATCGGTTGGGAAGGTGCTTCGCATCGCTGATTTAGAGGTGTTTTTAGACAGTAAACTGGTCAGGCGAGCGGGGCGGGAAATAAATCTTACGGCTCGGGAGTATGAGTTTTTGATTTATCTGGTAAAAAATAAGGGAAAAGTTCTTTCTAAAAATGATATAGCGGCAAATGTTTGGGACGTACATTTTGATACAGGTACCAACGTGATAGAAGTCTATATCAATATTTTACGGCGAAAAATAGACCGAGATTTTGAACCGAAACTGATCCACACCCGCCCGAGTTTAGGCTATTTACTCCGAGAATATCCATGAAGATTCAAACCAAAATTGCGATTCAGTTTTCGTTGATTGTAGCCAGCCTTCTTACTATGTTTTCCTTCGTTATTTATCAATTATTTGCGGAGTTTAGAGAACAAGAATACTACGACCGCCTCAAAAGCAAGGCGATTACGACGGCTCAATTGCTGATAAAAGTAGATGAGATAGACCGCGATTTGCTCAAAATTATTGACAAAAATACCTTGAGTGCTTTGGTAGATGAGAAAGTATTGGTTTTTGACCGACAAAATAAGCTGTTTTATAGCAGTTTAGATGACCATGTTATTCATTTCAGCGAAGAGTTATTGGACAGAGTAAGAACACAAAAGTATATTGAAACTCAGAGTGACGACAATGAAGTGGTAGGGTTGTTGTACGAACTCAATGGAGAAAAATACGTTATTTTGGCCTCTGCTTACGATAAGTTTGGTCGAAGTAAGATGGATAATTTGCGGAATATTTTAATTGTCGGACTTCTATTTGGAATTGGTATTACTGTTTTATTAGGGATATTTTTTGCGGGGAATGCCCTTGGACCCGTCAATCAATTTATCACTCAAATAAGTGCAATTACCGCTAATAACCTCCGAGAACGCCTTGATGAACGCAATAACAAAGATGAAATCGGACGATTAGCGTCGGCTTTTAACAAAATGCTTTTTCGTTTGGAACAATCGTTTGAACTTCAAAAAAGTTTTGTTTCCCACGCTTCTCACGAGCTCCGAACTCCTTTAGCCGCTCTGAAGTCGGAAGTTGAGATTAGCTTAGACGAAAACCTGAGTGTGGCTCAACATCGGGGTATTTTGCGAAATATCAGCAAGGATATTGAGCGTCTTATTGCCCTCTCAAATAGCCTGTTACAGATAGTGAAGCCATTAAAAACATCACTGAATAATGTAGTTGAAATAAGGCTTGATGACTTAATTTTTCAGACCCAAGACGAGCTTTTGATAGGAAAACCTGACTGCCATATTATTGTCGAATATGCTCAAGAACCTGAGAATGAACAAAAAATTACGGTGCTTGGCGAAGAGGTATTGCTCAAAACGCTGTTTATGAATCTTCTTGACAATGCCTGTAAGTATTCTGCTGACCACTCTGCTTTGGTGATGATTGATTTTACGGAGACTCACGCCATTATCAGTATTCAAGACAAAGGTATCGGTATTCCGCCCGATGACATTGTAAGTATTTTTGACCCTTTCTATCGTTCCAAAAATGCTCTCGCTATTGCAGGTTTTGGGGTGGGGCTATCTATTTGTCGCAAAATTGTAGAATTGCACAAAGGCAGGATTCATGTAACCAGTAAACTCCAAGAAGGTAGTACATTTGTAGTTGAACTGCCTAATGTTTTTGCTGATAAAAGCACGGGTAAAAAATCCTAAACAACCAACCTAAAAACCAACCCATGTCTAACCAACTCAAAAAACAAATCAGTCTTTATAGTCTCACTATGATTGCGGTGGGGTCAAGCATTGGCTCCGGGGTATTTCGTACTCCTTCCGAAATCGCGGGATACTTACCCTCAACGGGTTGGATGTTGGGAGTTTGGATAGCGGGAGGTTTGGTGGCGCTTTGCGGTGCGTTGACCTTTGCTGAAATCGCTTCTATCTTTCAAAAAGCAGGAGGTTTTTACGTTTTCCTGAAAGAAGCTTTTGGGGATCTGCCCGCCTTTCTGTACGGTTGGTCGATGTTGTTGGTGATTAATACGGGCTCATTGGCGGCCTTGACGTTGGTGTTTACTTCTTATCTCAACGAACTCATACCCATGTCAGAAAACATGCAGCTAACAGTAGCTGTAGTGACGATTGCGTTGCTCACACTCATGAATGTATTGGGGGTGAAATGGGGAGGGGTGTTTGCTTCGATTTTTACGTCGGCCAAACTGCTAGGAATTGCGGTGGTGGTGGTCATTGGATTTGTCGCAGGGGTGTATGCGGTGAACATGACTGATTTTACGTGGACCTCCAATGTTCATCAACTTCCTTTAGTCTCTTCGTTTGGTTTGGCACTGATTGGGGTCTCCTTTTCGTATGGAGGGTACCAACACGCCACTTTTATTGCAGCAGAGGTAAAAGATGCCGACCGAATCGTGCCACGTGCCATGCTTCTGGGCATTGGTATCGTGTGTCTGGCTTACTTGAGTATCAACGTAGCCTATTTAAAACTGCTTCCCATTGAGCAAATCGCCGCATCTACTGGAGTAGCTTCGGAAGCGGTTTCTACGGTGTGGACTTTAGGAGGAAAGTTTATCTCGTTTTTGATTGTATTGTCGGTATTGGGAACGATTGGGATTTACATTTTGACTGCTCCGCGTATTTATTTTGCTATGGCAAAAGATGGCCTATTTTTCAAGCAGTTTGCCGAAATTCATCCAAGTTATCAAACTCCTTTTTGGGCTATCATTTTTCAGTCTTTTTGGACCATACTTTTGCTTGTTTTCTGGAAAACCTTCTCCAATCTTATCACGTACGTAGTGTTTGTCGATACTGCTTTCTTCTTCCTGACCGCCGCTGCCATTTTTCAGTTCAGAAAGCGAAAACTGGCTCGAAATTACAGCACCTTAGGTTATCCGTTTACGCCGTTGGTATTTATGGGAATGTCGGCTTTTGTGGTAGTGAATACGCTTATTGAAAAGCCTGAGCAAGCGATTGCGGGGCTGTTTTTCTTGGGTTTAGGCGGCTTAGCCTTTATGTATTTCAAACGGAAGTAATTACGTTTTTTGCTTAAATCCATTTATTTTTGTGTAAAGCAAAAAATGATGGTACAGATTAGCCAACAGGCCAAGCAGATACTCAGTCGCCCTGATGCCCTTGAGCAGGTTCGTGTAATGCAGGCGATTTTGGAAGAAGAAGCTCGTAGAAGGCACGAGTTTAGGGAGTGGCTTGATGAAGATGTAAAGGCAGAATTTATTAATGGAGAAATAGTCATGCACTCGCCAGTCAAGAAACGTCACTGGCAAGCGTCGGATTTTTTGTCCAGACTGTTGAGTGTTTACACCGGTATTAATGATTTAGGTCAAGTAGGTGTCGAAAAAGTCATGATTGAATTAACCCGTAACGATTATGAACCTGATATTTGTTTTTTTTCAAAAGACAAGGCTTCCACTTTTGCTGATGACCAAATGCTGTTTCCTGCGCCTGATTTAGTGATTGAGATTTTATCTAAAAAAACAGCAAAAAATGACCGAGGCATTAAAAAAGAAGACTACGCCGCACATGGCATTCGAGAATATTGGATTATTGACCCCATCAAACAAATTGTAGAGCAGTACTTTTTGATTGATGAACACTCAGAAGAATACTTTCAGCCTTATATTCATCGAATAGACGATGACATAAGTAGTCGTGTTTTGGCAGGTTTTACCATACCTATTCGGGCTATTTTTGAACAAAAAGCCAACATAGAAGCACTGAAAAAATTAGTATAAAATGTTGACAACAACTCTCATTGCTCTTTTTGAAAGAGACTTAAACAAACTGAAAACTGAACTTTTGGCGTATAAATCCGAAGAAGCTATTTGGAAAATAGAAGCAGCTATTTCCAATTCGGCTGGAAATTTGGCCTTGCATTTGATTGGAAATCTAAACACATATATTGGGGCTGAGATTGGCAAAACGGGATATATTCGTAATCGCCCGTTGGAATTCAGTGCTAAATATGTACCACGAGAACAACTTATTGCTGATATTGAAGCTACAATTGAAGTGATTAAAAACGCTTTGCCACTTTTGACCGAAGAAGATTACCAAGCAGAATATCCTTTGCTTGTTTTTGAAGAAAAAACCTCAATTGAGTATTTTCTTGTCCATCTTACCGTTCATTTGGGTTACCATTTAG
This sequence comes from Runella sp., assembly GCA_039810845.1. GTDB lineage: Bacteria > Bacteroidota > Bacteroidia > Cytophagales > Spirosomataceae > Runella. Next base: position 4,284 of record JBDHXS010000153.1, read on the forward strand.
GGCAAGTCAATTATCATCGGAGATTGTTGGATGCTGTTTAAGAAGAAGCGAGTGTGTTTGTGACGGGTCACAAAGGCTCTTTGATTAATGTTTTATGTATTGGTTTAAGCGGAACCCTTAAATTTATTTTGTCTTGCGAAACGCCCATTTTTTGAGACTGGATTTTTGTAAAATATTCTTTTTCTTGGAGTATATAATGAATTGAGTATCAACGTTAAATAGTAACATCCTAAAAATCAGCTAATAAGTCTCATAGGAAATCTATATCATATTTGGTCAAAATGGCGTTGATAGTCTTTGTTTGTGCTATTCAAGGTTTATAAGGTATTTTGAACGCACAGTTATGTTATTTGTTTTTCTTTATAGAAAACTTCCAACTTTTCTGAGGGTTTGAACGTCTTTACGTCAAGGCTTAACCAATATAATTATGCGGTATTATGTTCTTGGGTTATTGTATATACTTTTATTAAGTTGCCGAGATAAAGGAACACAAATTAGCCCCGTCAAAGTTTATCCTTCAGGTATTGCTTTAAAGGGAATTTCGGGAACATCCGTCAACTTATCGTGGCAGGTATATGGTGGTTATTATTGCGGGTGGGAGTGCTTTCCTGATGAAAATGATTATAAACACATAGTGCCAGATTATTATGAAGTTTATACAGGAACTTCAAAAAGAAATTTGAGCAGATACAAAGTTATCTCGGGGAAGATTAATAACCTCAACGAAATTTTACCTCAAAATCAATCTTTTTATATACAGATAAAAGCCATCTATTCTGCGGGAGCCAAAGAAGTAGTATCCAATATTATTATGGTTTCTTCTGATAAAATCCCCCAAAGTCAACATTTAGAGACTCAATACAAAGGCTTTACCATAGATAACCAAGGCGAAAAGTTTGTTTCTTTTTGGGTAATACGCCCCACAGTTTTAAACGATTCAAAAGCAATTTTGGTTGGAGAAAACAATAAAAATGAATATGGGACTTGGTTTCAAGATAAGACGAATAATAAGCAGGTTTGGTTATGGAAAAATATTACCTCTGCGGCTTGGTCTCCCGATAAAAGGAAAATCATCTTAAGTAAGTTGATTGATAAAAAAATAGAATCTGTCAATGAACTATATATTTTTGACTCAGAGTCTTTTCAATTAGAACCTATTCCGTTTAAGGGCAAGAATGTAATTAGCTTTTCATGGTCGCCAGATTCCAAGTCTTTAGTCTTTTGTAGTAGTGATAGCCTTTCCAATTACAAAATCTATAAAAAAGAAGTGGGAGTGACAGACATAGTTACTTTGTTAGAAATCAATAATAATACAGTAGCATTTCATGCAGGCACACAAGCTATAGAAGGATTTTACAGCTTAAAATGGAAAGACACAGACGAAATTATTGTGCAGAAAAGCCTTACCTATATAAAAGGAAATCAAGTTTTAGGCGAGCATCAAATTTATAGCTTTAATCTCAATAACAAAACCTTAGTAAGAGCATCTGTTTTTGAAGATAATGATTGGACAGAATGGTCTTTGGCTTCTAACGATAGTGGTTCCAAGATAGCTTTTGTAAGTCGGCGAAGTGGCTATGTAGCTCTATGGATAAAAGATGTACTTAAAAATAGAATGTATCAGTTATCAAATCAAGTTTGTCTCTCTTGTAATTTAACCTTTAATGAGTGGATAACTAATAATGAGCTGGTTTACTCTACTTCAAATAACAACTCAGAGGAACTGACTTTTTATAAGGTAAAATTAGATTAAGTGTCTAAGTTTAAGCTCCCAAAACCTATATAAAATTGTGCACATTCCAGAGGAAGCAGTAAGGAATCAGGTTACTAATTAAAGATTGACCTTAAACAATCCAGAAAATGATAAAGGATGACTTTGTATATCCCTGAGTAAGCCTACTGAAGGAGGGACGAATTAGCCTTAAAGTGGCACTCATTGAAAAGGCATTAAATGAGAAAAGTGTAACCAAACTGGGAATCAACTGATACTCAAAAAATGCTTTAAATTTGTCAAATTATTTCAGAGAGATACACTTCATAAACGACCTATTCTATTGTTTCACAATTTTCTGATGAATCACTCCTTTATTGGTTGGAATGGAAAGCAGGTAAATGCCTGTTGGCACATTTTTTAAATCCAAAATCGTTTCTTGGGAAGGTGATACAAAAGTCTTTGGTAAAACCTGCCGCCCACTCAAATCTAAGAACTCTACCATACCAGCATCCAACTGCTTCGAAACCTTGATCTTCACTTCATCCTGCACGGGGTTGGGGAAAATTTGTACTTCATCAGCTAAATTGGGAGTTACGCTCAAAATAGGAATGACCTGAAACGTGCGCTCGGCGGTAGCAATCGGGAAAAAGGGGCGTTCCGAATTGGTATAGGCGCGTATAGTGACTGTTCCCGTACCAGTCAAAGTTACTCGGTTTCCGCTAATCTGAGCTGGCCCAGACACGACAAGAAATGCTACTGCATCGCCATTGGAGGCAGTGGCATTGAGTGTAAAGGGAGCTGCATCTTGGAATTTATCAGTAATAGCCGTAAAGCTTAACGTGGGCAATTGTCGAGTGCCTTGAGATACCCATAATGGCCAAGTAGCATTCAGCAAAAGGGTGGTAGGAGTTCCTTTTCCCGTAATTTTGTCAGTATTGAGTCCGATGATATTGATATTTTTATTCGTTCCGGTTCCTTTGGCAGCATACACAATTCGGTCGTCCAAGCGTGAATAGTCAGGGTAGCCAATGGCGGTATTGCTGGTAATGACTTCTACGTTCCCCTTTTCTAAATCTACACCCAAAATACCGTAATTATCATCTGGCGTATAGAGGTAGTCGAAGGTAAGAATGGCCGTTGAGTTTTTGGCAAAAGACGGATTCCCCACACTTTCCCCCTCTTCCAAATCATTAAATAATTTCTGAATAGTTCCGTCGGCAAAGTTGCTTTGCACGCTATCCCACACCCGCATAAAACCAACATCCCAGTATTCTAAGGATTTTCCCGTGGCAGTTTTGAGTTGGTTAAAAGCGTCATAGACCAAGTACTCACCCGAAGCATCCCATTCGAGGCCGTCGGCATACTGCACGTCGCCTGTACTAACACCACTGGTATAAGTAGGATTGTAAAGTTTGAATTTTGTCCATTTTTTCAAATCAAAGCTATACACATAAATGCTTTTATCGGCTTGATTGGTGAGTGCTGCCAATTTGCGCCCGTCTTTAGAAATAGCTACTTTGCTCCAAATGGTTTCGTCAGAAACCAACGATTCGTCAGCGGTACCTACCAAACTTACGGCTCTGATTCGGCGATCGTCGCTCACAAAATAGACGAATTTGCCATCGTCGGTGACACTCGGACGGTTGAGAATTGCACGGTTGGATTTGATGGTAATGTTTGTGCCAGTCGTGGAGGTGGAGTATAATTTTTTGTCAGCACCATACACCAACAAAAATTCTGTGCCTGTATTGTTGGGTAAGGTGGTAGGATTAGCAGGCGGAGGAGTACTGTTGGTGTCGGTGATTCCTACTTGGTCAAAAGCCGTACGAGCCGCTGTAACTTCGGCAGAGTTGGCACCAAAAAGGTCGGTTGCGGCTTTGATAACGGCCAAACGCAAATCAATGAATTTGGAGAAGCGCGTTAAGTAGCTGGTCATGGCGCGGTAATACACCTTTTCTGACTTGTCTTTTCCCACGTTGGCATTGTTTGTAAATAAGAAAAAAGCGTAATTTGGAATACCGCTATTGATGTGTACGCCCCCGTTATCTTTGGTTGTATTTACGTACTGAGCCATTGTACGTGGCTGATAGCCAGGGTCGTTGGTCCCACCTTGATTGGGGTTGGCTACATCGCGCAAAGCACCCGAAGGATAGACGGCTCTTTTTACTACGGATTCTCCCACCGTCCAGTTGGTACGATCAACCAATACGCCAAATACATCGGCCATAGACTCATTGATGGCTCCTGATTGGCCTTGATATTCCAATCCCGCCGTATTTTCTATGACTCCGTGGGTCATTTCATGGGCAGCTACATCGAGTCCTCCGGCCAATGGACCAAAAGCGGTGGCTCCATTGCCGTAGGCCATAATTTCTCCGTTCCAAAAAGCATTATCCATTTCTTTACCATCTTCGTCGCGGATATTAACAACCGAAATGACATTCCCTCCTTTTCCATCCAATGAGTTACGTTTATGGACTGAACTGAAGTAGTTGTAAGCCATAGCGGCGTTGTTGTGAGCCGATACCGCAAGGGGTGTCCAAGCATTGTTGGTAGAAGTTACCTGCCATACCGAAATATCATCAGCCTTAGAATTACGCGCATCAATTGTCCAAATTCCGCCGACAGGTTTGTCAGGTAGCGTAGAAGTTGTGCTTTTAAACATCGGACGGGTGATGTCCAGCAAGTAATAGGTCGTTCCTTTCAAATACGCATTTACACTTTGATTAACTCCGTTGAGGTCGCGGGCAGTGGCTTTCACAGGGCCATCTAAGGCGCAAGTATGATTGGTTTTGGAGAGAATTTCGCCCGTGTGGGCATCCACAAAATAATTCCAACGTTCCATGAAGTTGGGTCTTACCACCATTCGCCAAGCTAAATGAGTTGTTTGGGGCTGGTTTTCGGGGTAATAAACCATCAACTCGATTTCGGGAACTTGTTTTTTAAGAATTTGTAATTCCCCCTTGCTCAATTCTCTAACGATTGTTTCACGCCCCAAATCTGCCAAGGCACGTTGTATGGCAGCATCGTCGGAGAAGGTAGGAGAAAGATTGGTAAGGGTAGGTGTTTTGAAATGATGCCCGTTGAGTGTAGTAAATTGGTTGTTTTCGACGTGTAAAATAAGCTCACCGCCATAGACAGGAATACCTTTGTACTGTTGTTGTAATCGAATATGGGTTTGTTTCAATTCATCTTCTTCGATGGTGGTTACTTCCAGTTCTTCAACAGGTTGTCTAAGTTGGAGGTGAGGTTTCAATTGCGCTACATAGTCTAATGCGGCAGAAGTCATAGCGGCACGTCCGCGATTGCTTGTTTTGAGTGCGCGTCGGTATTCAATAAAAATGGGTACACCTGAAGAATCTCTTACTACCCGAGCTGTCAGGGTGTGAGACTGGGTTAAAGTCTTCGTTGTCAAATTTTTAGATGTATGGCTTCCGTCTATTTCGGGTATGTTTTGAAGAGAAGGCGGTAGCGTTTGAATTGGGTCTTTGTGTGGCTTTTCAGAAAAACGATTATTTTGGGCAATTACAAAGCCACTTGTCGCTATACAGCCAACAACAATCAGTAGGGTAGCGATTGATTTCATCGAAGTAAGAGTTTTAGGGTAGAAATATAGATGTTTTTCGTCAGAAAAATGCGATGCTTTATTATTCGATAACAATGGCTTCATAATCAGTTAAAAATAAAATGGTTGCTTTGCATAGAAAACAACTCCATCTGATGAAAAAAGGACTGCTTGCTTTTGCTGTCTATACTCTTGGTATTTATGTATGGCTGTGCCTAATGCGGGTAGCATGAATATTCTGCTTATTTCCAATCGTGAAAACAAAAGTCGTTGACTTTTAAATACCCTTTTTCTTGCACTATCTATCTTCGTAGAAGTCAGCAAATCAAGGGGTCTGCGAAAAAATACTTCTACTTTTTTGAGTTGCTCATACAGTTTTGTAGAAAAAACCGTTCAGGTTACATGAAAATTGGACAATTCTCACGTATTTTTACACCTGCCCAATAAAAGTACGTATTAAACTAACCTGAATAAGAATATGAATCGCAGAGATGCATTGTCCCGGGTTGCCTTTTTGATGGGAGGAACCCTCTCGGCGCCCAGTTTGATGGCCTTTGGTGAGGGTATAACAACTCGCCCATCAGTTGGAGCTGATTTTGGCCTAAATGAGGCCCAACGTGCTTTGGTTGCTGAAATCGCTGAACACATTATCCCCAAAACAACTACGCCAGGTGCCAAAGAGGCGGGGGTAGGGCCGTTTATCGAACTGATGTTGAAAGATTGTTACAAAGCGCAAGAACAACAAAATTTCTTGGAAGGCTTGGCTGATGTAGATGCCAAAGCCACGAAAGCACACGGTAAGAATTTCTTACAAACCTCTTCAGCGGAGCAAGTGGCACTTTTGAAAATGGTGGAAAAAGAAACCATCGAATTGATGAAAAGTGCTAATGTGCAACAAGTCAAAGTCGGTGATAATGTGGACAAAGAGGTGATTTCTTCTAAAAAGCTAAAAGGAACTCCTTTTTGGCGTTTGATGAAAGAATTGACCTTGTTTGGCTATTTTACATCCGAGCAAGGCGCTACTCAGGCCCTTGACTATGTGCCGATTCCAGGACGTTACGAAGGGTGTATTCCTTTAAAACCTGGGCAAAAAGCATACGCGCTTTAACATGATTTTTTACTCACATTTAACCTAATAACAATGTACTTAAATATAGATGCTCAAAAAGAAATGACCTACGATGCGATTGTCGTAGGGTCAGGAATCAGCGGTGGATGGGCTGCCAAAGAATTGACAGAGAGAGGGTTGAAGGTGTTATGTTTGGAACGTGGGCGTGACATCAAACATATTGAAGGATATGAAACGGCCATGAAAGGTCCTTGGGAATTGCCTCACCGTGGCCGTCCCGACAACATGGCTGCCGAAGAATATTGGGCAGGAATGCGTACAGGCTATACCGCCAACGAAGAACACCGCTACCTATTTGAGAACGATAGCAAAAATCCTTATTTGGAAACCCGTCCCTTTGATTGGATTCGGGCCTATCATACAGGTGGACGGTCGTTGCTATGGGGGCGTCAGAGCTATCGCTTCAACGAAGAAGATTTTATGGCCAATGCTAAAGAAGGTATTAGCATAGATTGGCCTATTCGTTATAAAGACATTGCTCCTTGGTACGATTATGCCGAGCGTTTTGCAGGAATCAGTGGTTCAAAAGATGGTCTTTCGGTCTTGCCAGATGGCCAGTTTTTACCTGCTATGGAGCTCAACTGCCTCGAAAAGCACGTAAAGTCGGAGGTAATGAAAAAAATGGGTCGTACTATCACCATAGGGCGGGTAGCCCACGTGACCAAACCCCAGAGCTGGCATACAGCCTTGGGACGGGCGGCGTGTCAATATCGCAATATGTGTATGCGCGGTTGTCCGTTTGGTGCTTATTTTAGTACGCAATCATCCACATTGCCCGCTGCCATGAAAACCAAGCGTTTGACGTTGGCCAATAACAAAATTGTGTCG
>JBDHXS010000154.1:0-11511 GCA_039810845.1 Runella sp.
AAGATTTTGTGGAAGTGGTTTTGGAAAAAATGATTTAATCCGAAAAACCTATAGCAATTTGCCCAGTTGGGTTTCTACCTGCCTTTATTTAGGGCAAGCGAGCTGCTATTAGTATCAGTTAAGCCAAGCAAATAGCTGTACCCTTCAAGAAATTTCACCTTCGAGTTAATCCTCATTTTATACCATTCAATTCCTTTTTTCTGCACCTCACTGACAAATTTTTTATTTGTGATTTTTCACCCTACAACTTTGAGCCATCATTCAAACAAAAAATAAACATGGCGGCGTGCTACTTAAGTAAATGAGCAAAATTAAATGAGATTATGTATTTTAGCGGCATGAGCCGAAAAGAAAAACACATTGAATTGACAGAAACCGAGCGTCTCACCTTACGGGAAGGCTCAAAGTATCATCCAAAACCGGAGTTCAGAGTAAAATGTCAGGGGCTTTTATTAAACCATACAGGCATGAGTTTTAAAGCTATCGCCACTCATTTGAACATAAACCATAATACAGTGGGTAGTTGGGTAAAAACTTGGGAGACTGTCGGAATTGCAGGACTTTGCCGTAAGAATGGACAGGGGCGTAAGCTTATTTTAAGTATCAGCAATACTGTACATACTGATTTATTAGACAAAACAGTAGAGACTTATCGTCAAAATGTCAAGGCTATCCGTGCTGAATTAGTCAAAGAATTAGCCATTCCTATGAGTACAGATACCGTCAAGAGGTTTTTAAAAAAAATAGTTACAGCTGGCGGCGAATCCGTAGATGTACCCATGAAGGTCAGGACAAAAAAGCCTATTTAGACAAGTTTGAATGTTGGAAAATGCTCATAACACTGTGGTTATTAGGCTATATTGAGCTTTATTTTGGGGATGAGTCAGGCTTTACCATGCAACCTTACGTGCCATATGCTTGGCAAAAGAAAGGGCAAAACTACCGTGTATTTGCCCGAAATAAGAAAAAACGACTGAACGTTTTCGGGCTTATGAGTTTGGGTGGTAAACTAACAGTCTATCATAGTGAACAGCCACTTGATGCGATTTTTATCAAAACAGCTTTAGATGATTTTGCAAAAAAAGTACATGATAAACCCTATGTAATCGTACTTGATAATGGACCTATTCATCATGCCAAACTTGTCAAGGATGAGCTTGAAAAATGGGAAACCAGACAGATGTCTATTTTCTTTTTACCAACTTACAGTCCACACTTAAATCCTATTGAGATTCTATGGCGATTCTGTAAATATCGGTGGTTATGTAAAGAAAATTACAAAACATGGGCAAAGCTCAAAAAAGCAATTCTTGACATTTTTAAGAATTTCGGAGCTCAGTATTCCATCAATTTCAAAGAGCTTATTACTAAAAATACTCTAAATAATATCCAGCTTAATTCTGCTTAGTTACTTAAAATCATGAAAAAATTAATTATCCTCTCCCTATTCGTAGCCAATTACTCTTTGGGACAATCAATTACCATTACCCCAACCAATGCCTTAGATACCGAGGTAACTAAAATTCAGAAAAATGGTATAGGACTTGACCATAGCAGTGCTGACGGCGGCACTCGTGTAGGCACGTACTCTATCGGAGGCGTAGCTGTGATTCAGACACATAGCAATCATGCTTTAGGCTTTGCAACAAATAACAGTTCGCCTAAAATGACCCTCGCTACTACTGGAAATTTTGGTATTGGTACCATATCTCCTTCACAAAAGCTACACGTGGTTGGCAATGGCTACTTTACAGGAAATTTGGACAGTGACGGAAGTTTATCAGGAAACTCTCTAACGCTTGGCACAGGAAGCACCATCAATAAATTTATCAAAATATTGAAAACTGGTCAGCAAATTTTCGGGATTGTGGGCAATACTTGCAGCAATGAATATTATGCCGTTACAGGGGTTGATTCTGGGGATATAGTCATTCTCAACATGGAATCTGCATTTTCAACACTCACCGTTGCCAATGTAAGGGCGTCGGGACTGAATCAGGTAGAAGTGAAGTTTTGTAATATTGCTAATGCCAATACAAATTTGCAGACGGGCATCAATATGCGATTTACAGTCATAAAGTAAACAACTTTCAAAAAACGCAATTTCATCCAAATCAAATCAACAAATTACACCCCCGTACGTCAGAATTATCAAATCGGCCAATGACCTCAAATTCAGTGGCATCCTCATTGGCAAAACGGCCTAAATCCTGCGTTTCAATAAAAGCGCAGGAATCTAAGTTGGCTAAATCTATCACATTGATGCCTCCATAGCGTAAGCCCGATTGGGGCGTAGCAAATACCGATCGGGGATCATTGATGTCTCGTAATAAAATGCGCATGGTATCCGATGTTTTGAAAATACCCTCCCCTTTTGAATATGACTGCGAAAGAAGCTCGGTCATACCATACTCCGAATGAATGGTTTGGACACCAAACGCCTTTGTCAATACTTCATGCACTTCTTCGCGAAGCATTTCGCGACGGCGGCCCTTCATGCCGCCCGTTTCCATCACAATCATCCCTGGCAAGTTTTGAAGATGCCCGACTGACATTCTTTTCAGGTCTTCTGATTCGGCTAAGTCCAATAAAGCAAAGGTCACACCCCACAAAATCACTTTTCTATCATCGGGATTGGCCGCCAATTTTTGCAGCGTTATCAGCAATTCATCCACGTTATGAAGAAAAAATCCTGAAATAGGCGACTGCGTTTTGTCAATAAATTGTTGAACCATATACACCGAAGACGAGTTATTTCGTTCAAGGTAGGAAGGCAACAATGCAAGCAAATAGAAGTCTGTCAAAGAGCCGTATGTTTTCTCAAAAATACCAAGACTGATTTCGTTGTACCAATCCAAGTCGGCTACATGATGCCGACTCGTTTGGGTTCTGGTGGTGCCGCTGCTTTCAAAAGTAGTTTGAACAATGGGTGAATTTGTCAGAATGGAGTGGTGCTTGAAAAACCCAATAGGCATAAATGGAATTTCAGTCAACGAACTTATTTTTTGGGGATTTATCCGTAAGTATTTAATATATTTTTGGTAAATTGGATTGTGTACGACTTGATAATGAAATACTTCCAAAGCAATGGCATCAAAAGTATCAGCAGTGACTTGACGCACAGACTCCCGCAGATTTTGGTATATTGACATTAAATTAGGGCTATTTTTACTGACCGATAACGAATAACTATTAACTTTCTCCAATATTTGGAACAAAATTAACAAGAAACATGAAGGGCTTTATTCGTTTTTCTTTTACCCTGTTACTATTTGCAGTTTCAACCACAGGTTGTTTTACTCCACCGGACTATAGTCCTGTCCCCGAAATCGTGTTTAACAGCATGACCAAATTTGAAGTGATTGAGCCATTCTCCAAAGCCAAACAAGACTCAGTGGTCGTTACGATTGATTTCAAAGACGGAGACGGCGATTTAGGAGAAAGTACTGATAATCGTGACGACACTCGCTACGATTCTTGGGGCAATTACGAACTGCGTACTTTTAGAAAAACTACTGGCAATCAGTTTCAAGAAGTCATTTTAGCAGCTAACTCGAAGCTCTTTTTTCCCGTCTTAAAACCAGATCGTAAAAGAGGCCCTATTGAAGGAAAATTAGATTACGCCGTTTATTTCCCTTACTCCCGGAATGCTAAACTAACTACCGTAAAATTTCAGATACGAGTACGCGACCGCGCTTTTAATGTCAGTAACGTAGTGGAAACGGATACGCTTTCAGTTCCTATTTTGTTTTGAGGGTTGTGTAGGGTCGTTTTTGAGATAAGTATCAAGAATAAATGTATAATTTTAAGCACTTAATTGAGTTAAAAAACTACTATTGTATTCAGTCAATACTAAATAAAAGCCTCAGAAACGACTGTTTTTGAGGCTTTTATTTTACAGAATCCAAAAGAAGAAATCAAACTAAACAGCAACACTCACTCCCAAAATCACTTCTTCAATCAAATCACAGGCCTCATGAAGTTGGTCTTCGGTGATGACCAACGGAGGAGCAAAACGAATTTTATTGCCGTGGGTTTGTTTGCAAAGCAGTCCCTTTTCTTTGAGTTGAAGGCAAATTTGCCACGCCAAGGGGCTTTCTTCGTCGGTCGCAATGACGATGGCGTTTAACAGTCCTTTCCCTCGTACGGTTTCAATCAGGGTCGTTTTTTGCTGGATTGCCCGCATTCGTTCACGGAATATTTCACCAAGACGCTCCGCATTTTCGGCTAATTTTTCATCTTCCAACACCGACAACGCCGCTACCGTCACCGCCGCCGCCAACGGATTTCCTCCGTAGGTTGACCCGTGCTGACCTGGCTTAATGGTAAGCATGATTTCGTCGTTGGCCAAGACGCAAGAAACGGGATAAACACCGCCCGAAAGGGCTTTTCCTAATACCAAAATATCGGGTTTCACGCCTTCGTGGTCGCAAGCAAGACGCTTGCCCGTACGCCCAAGTCCCGTTTGAACTTCGTCAGCGATAAATAAGACGTTGTATTTAGTACACAATTCTCTCACTCCCCGCAAGTAGCCTTCATCGGGCACCACTACGCCTGCTTCGCCCTGAATAGGCTCCACCATGACACCTGCGATATTGGGGTCAGATTGAAACGTTTTTTCGAGAGCTTCTAAGTTATTATAAGGCACAATCAAATAACCAGGTAAAAATGGGCCGTAGTCGTTGGTACTTTCAGGGTCGGTTGATGACGAAATGGCTGCGAGTGTGCGTCCCCAAAAGTTGCCCGCCGCATAAACCGTTTTAGCTTGGTTTTGGGGAATTCCTTTCACCAAATACCCCCACTTACGGGTCAGTTTGAGCGCTGTTTCACCGCCTTCTACCCCTGAGTTCATCATCAACACCTTGTCGTAGCCAAAGTAATCACACAAAAACTTCTCACATTCACCCAAAACAGAATTATGAAACGCCCGCGATGTCAGCGTCAGTTTTTGCGCTTGCGTTGTCAAGGCATTAACAATACGAGGGTGACAATGTCCCTGATTAACAGCACTGTAGGCCGACAAAAAATCGTAATAACGTTTACCTTCAATGTCCCACACAAAAACACCCTCCCCGCGCTCAATAACCACTGGCACGGGCTTATAATTATGCGCTCCGTAGCGCTTTTCAAGGCCAATAAGGTAGTCGGTTTGAGTAAGTTCGGTTGTCATGGTGGTTTTAGAGATTGAAGCCAACAATTTTTATTACTTTTGTAAAGTTACATTTTAACTCATTTTTGATTTTTAACAAGTCAAATTTCTTTTAAACGCTTAAATTTCAAACAGTTTTTTAATTTCAAACACGCTATAAAACCAAATCTAACTTTCGTTAACATGTTTAAACAACTCCTTTTTTTGGCCACAGCACTTAGCTTTTCGGCCATCGCGCAAGACCGTCGCCCCACCACGCCACCCGCAGCCAGTGGCACCCCAACGGCAACGGCACCCGCAGCACCAGCCGCTGCCCCTAAGGCAGGTCCCAAGCCTTACAAAGAAGTAATTACCGACAAAAGTAAGACGACCAAGGGCTTATTCATCGTTCACAAAATTGATGAAAAATACTTCTTTGAACTTCCTGATTCGCTACTCGGTCGTGAAATGATGGCCATCACGCGCCTCTCCCAATCTAGTACCACACCTGGGTCGGTAGGTTTGCCTGCCTACGGTGGAGAATTGCTTAATCGCCAAGTGGTTCGCTTTGAAAAAGGCCCTGAAAACAAGATTTTCATGCGTTCGGTGGCTTTTATCAACGTGAGTGACGATGCGAACTCTCCCATATACAAAGCTGTTCGCAATTCCAACCTCGACCCAATTGCAATGGCATTTGATGTAAAAGCCGTTCGCAAAGACACCTCGGTAGTGATTGAAGTAACCGATTTTTTCAAAAGCGATAACACTGTTATTTCAATGTCCCCCATCGTTCGTCAAGCTTACAAATTGACGATGATTCAAAACGACCGTACTTACATTCAGAGCATCAAGTCGTTTCCAATCAATACGGAAGTAAAGGTGGTAAAAACCTACGGTGTCACCCCTCCTACCCCAAGCTTTGGTCCCTCAACCAGTCCTATCCCTTCGGTCAACTTGCCCGCAAGCTCGATTGCTGGAGCCGTTACGATGGAATTGAACACCTCGTTTATCATTCTCCCAGCTGTACCGATGAAACAACGGTTGTTTGACTTACGGGTAGGTTATTTTGCCAATGGGTATACAGTTTATGGCGAAAACTCACAACGCACTGAAGACAAGACGTTTGTGGTTCGTTGGCGTTTGGAACCTAAAAACAAAGCCGACGAAGAGCGTCAGCGCCGTGGTGAGTTGATTGAGCCTAAAAAACCGATCGTTTTCTACATTGACCCTGCTACGCCAAAACAATGGCGTAAATACCTCAAAATGGGGGTTGATGACTGGAACGTAGCCTTTGAAAAAGCAGGTTGGAAAAATGCCATCCGCGGCGAAATATTGGCCGACAACGACACGACCATCAGCATGGAAGACGCGCGCTACTCGGCGATTCGTTATTTTGCTTCGGACATTGAAAATGCCTACGGTCCCAACGTCCACGACCCACGTACGGGAGAGATTTTGGAAAGCCACATCGGTTGGTACCACAACGTGATGAAACTCCTCAAAAAATGGTACATGACCCAAGCCGCTGCCGCTGACCCGCGTGCACGCAAAAATAAGTTTGACGATGAATTGATGGGGCAACTCATTCGCTTTGTGTCGTCGCACGAAGTAGGACACACGCTTGGCCTTCGTCACAACTACGGTGCCTCGACAGCTACGCCCGTTGAGAAACTCCGCGACAAAGAATTTATTACCAAAAATGGCCACACTTCGTCTATCATGGACTACGCTCGTTTCAACTACGTAGCCCAACCCGAAGATGGCGTAACTGACTTTTTCCCTCGCATTGGCGACTACGACATTTGGGCCATTGAGTGGGCATACAAACCCATTTATGACACTAAAACTGCCGAGGAAGATAAGCTTGTTTTGAACAAATGGTACAAAGAAAAAGCCCTTCCCAACCGCCGTTTGTGGTTCTTGACCGAAACCAACCCGTATGACCCTCGTTCACAAAACGAAGACATCGGTGACAATGCCATGCTTGCCAGTGGGTACGGTATTAAAAACCTTCAGCGCATTGTGCCTAACCTCATTGAGTGGACCAAGCAAGAAGGAGAAGATTACGAAATGTTGGAAGAAGGGTTCAACGAAGTGGTGACGCAGTTCCGTCGTTACATGGGTCACGTAACCAAAAACGTGGGCGGTATTTACGAAACACCTAAATCAATGGACCAAGAAGGGGCCGTCTATGAACCTACGCCAAAAAAAATGCAAAAAGATGCGGTTGCATTCTTAAATCAACAACTGTTCAACACACCTAAGTGGATACTAGACGAAAACATTTTGCGTCGTATTCGTCCTGACATGGGAGTTGATTTCATTTCAAAAATTCAGGAAACTACCCTCAATAGCCTTTTTGCTGGCGATCGCCTACAACGGATGATTGAAATGACGGAAAAAACGACCGATGCTTACTCAATGGACGAGCTATTTGCCGATGTAAAAGGAGGAGTTTGGGGAGAATTAAAAACGCGTAAAGCAGCCGATGCTCATCGTCGTAACCTTCAAAAAATCTACGTAGAGCGCATGATTGCAACACTAAATGCTCCTGCGGCGGCTGGATTTCCTTCTACGGCTCCAATGAAAATGTTTGGCGCAGTGGTAGCTCCTTCGGTGGACATCCGCAAAAACGACGTGCAGTCGATGGTACGTGCACACTTGACTTCGTTGCAAGGCGAAATTCAAGCGGCGCTTCCAACCATTACCGACAAAATGACAAAATACCACCTTCAAGATTGCGTTTTCCGCATTAAGAAGGCGTTAGACCCTAAATAGTCTGACGAAGACCTTGTGCGTCGGGTTTTGACCCGACGCACTTTTATTACATTCACTATCCTCTGAGTATCAAAAATTATGGAAGAACCACTTGACGAATATGACCGACTTATTTTGCAGCAACTCGAACGAGACGCCCGCAAAGCTTATTCGGCCATCGCCGACGATTTACAGATTTCTAATACCATGGTGCATCAACGGGTAGGAAAGTTGAAACGGATTGGTATCCTAAAAGGAAGCACGATTGTATTAAACGAACGAAAATTAGGCTACGAATGGGGGGCTTTTACGGGCATTACCCTTAAAGAAGACTCTGATTCTGAAAAAATTATTGACGCACTCAAGCAAATCCCCGAAGTCACTGAGTGTTATTATATTACAGGAAAATATACGCTTTATATTCGCATCGTAGCACGCAGCAACGAGCACATGCGCAAAGTTTTATACGAAAAAATAGACCATATCCCTGGCGTTCTCAAAACCGAATCGCTGATTGATTTTGGGGCGGCCTTCAAACGAAATGTACCCATCGAAGAATAATATCAAATTACTGCTATGAAACTCTTCAAAATTTGTTTTGGTATCGTTGTTAGCTTCGTAATTAGCCCATTTTTGGGGGCGCAAAATACCAAAATTCAATTGACCAAAGCCGTGAAAGCTGGGCAGCAAAATGGGTTTGACATCTATAAAGTTCAATTTAAAGTACTGAGCGGTGAAGCAAAAAATAGGTCTGAATTTACCCTGATTGACAACGGAGTTATTAAAGGTTACGCGCAACTCGAAAGCTACAGCGAACCACTAACATCTGGACAGGCCACCAAATTTGAAGAAATGATGTACGTTCTTGGCGGTAGCATTGCAACGGGACAAACGCTTGCATCGCACGATATTGCAAAACCCAACCTTCCCTCGAATCGGACGTTTGCTTTTACGACTTCTACGGCTTTTCTTGGTACTACTTCCACGGAATTTATGAGCAGTATTTCCGAGGTCAAAGGAATGGTTAAAGTTGGTGATACCATTGAATACCAGAATTTTAAAGGGGAACGCTCTAAAGCCAAAATCACCCGCATTGATGTTGGTCAAACCCTCCACCCTCTTTACCTCATTGAAGGCTTACCCAAAGACACATACATAAGTATCACCATAGAATCAGAAAATAAAATCGATTTTTCAAACGCAAAAGTCACCTCAGTAGGTGGAATGACCTCCGCCCCCGCTGCAACGACTACAAGTGCCTCAGCCCCTAAAATAACGGGTAAAACCCAAAACATTCCTGTAAACGTTGTTTTAAAAAACGACGAAATAAAAATCACCGTTCATAACCTTATAAAATTCAATCCCGATCCCTCCAACAGCCAATACGATGTCATCAAAATAGACTATTCGCTTGATTATTATATCGTTGACGCAACTGTTGAAAATATTTCTTCCCACGAAATCGACCCAGGAGAGTACCTATTGCGCTTCAACTTTTACAGCCCCGACGGTAAAAGTGCCGATGAATTTTTACGGCTTTTTAAGAATGAAAAAGGCACTACCAATGAAGTGAAACAACAAGCTGACTTGGTGGATAAAATGGTATTTGGCGGAACGAGCAAAATCAAATCTGCCGGGGTGTTGGTCAAATACCAAGAGATGATTCCTGATTATGACCAAAAACACAAGCCGCTTGTAGAAAAACTTTCAAAAACGATGGCACCCAAGCAGCAAATCCACAGTGTTGTAGCCACGATTTTGTCTGTCCCCCCCACCTACAAAATTGAAGGGCTTGGCACATGGAAAGGCACGTTTTTTAGCAAAAAAAATTTGATTTTTGTTCCTGTGAAAATATAAAGGGCAAGTTGGCAAGAGGCAAAGGGCAAACGTACAAATGTGCTTTTGGTTGCTCACAACCAAAACAGGGGTTACTCATAACCCCGTACAATGAAGACCTATCAGTAACCAAAAATAACTTTAACGAATGAAAACCTGGATTGGGGTGGACATTGGCACTACCAATGTCAAAGCAACTGCTATCGACGAAGCTGGAGAAACCGTCGCACATGCCTCGGCAGCCTGCGTTACTTACCACCCAAAACCGCGCTACGTTGAGCAAAATCCTGACGAAATTTATGGTTTGTTCATCGCTGTCATCCAGCAAGTTTCGGAGCAATTACGCCATAAAAACGCCAGCATCGAAGCCATTGGCTTGTGTTCGGCCATGCACAGCGTCATTCCCATCGACGCCCAAAACCGCCGTCTTACGCGTTCGCTCCTTTGGGCCGACAACCGCAGCGAAGCCCAAGCCGATGTCCTTAAAACGCACTCCATCCTCACAAAACTATACCCGCAAGTAGGCATACCAGCGCACCCTTACGCACCATTGACCAAAATGGTGTGGTTTCGCGAACAAAAACCCGCCGTTTTTAGTAAAATCAGCCGTTTTGTTTCCCAAAAAGAATACATCTGGTACCGACTTTTTGGAAAATTCCAAATCGATTACTCAATGGCATCGGGAACCGCCCTGCTCGACAACCGCCGTTTTCGATGGAGCACATTGGCCATGGACTATGCAGCAATCAACGCCTCCCAACTCTCAGATTTGGTTCCGACTTATCACCAAGAGAAACTCACCCAACGGAGTCTCGCCAAACAACTTGGCGTTCCCGTTGGTACCCCTTTTGTGATTGGCGCGGGCGATGCTTGCTTAGCCAATTTAGGTTCTGGAGCGTTGGATACGGGGGTTACTACCCTCACGATTGGCACCAGTGGCGCGGTGCGTCAAACGGCAAACACACCTGCCCGCGACCCACAACAACGTTTGTTTACCTACGTCTTAGACGAAACTCATTACGTATCGGGTGGGCCTACCAACAACGGAGGTAACGTCCTCGAATGGCTTTCCAAACACTTGCTTTTGAAAGACACCAGCGAACTTCTTGCCATCGCCGAAAGCGTTGGGGCAGGTTCCGAAGGTTTGTTATTTGTCCCCTACCTTTTGGGTGAGCGCGCGCCCGTTTGGGATGCCCACGCTTATGGAAGCTATCAACATTTGCAATGGCAACACACCCAAGCTCACATGGCCCGCGCGACGTTGGAAGGAGTAATGATGAACCTTAACCAAATTCGTCAAATTATCGACTCCCAACTCAATAAGACCCGCATCTTACATGCCAACGGAGGCTTTACACGCTCAAAATTTTGGGTTCAATTATTGACCGATATTTTCAATACGCCTGTTCGGGTCAATGAAAGCAACGAAAGCGGATGCCTTGGGGCGGCTTTGTTGGCAATGAAGTCAATGGGCAAACTTGAAAGTTTAGAAGAAGGCGTTCATCAATACGTCCGATTTGCGGACACCTACCACCCCGACCCTTCGCGGACTAAAGTTTACCAAAAAGTCCAACGAGAATTTGTCAAAGCGATGGCTGTGAGGTAACTACAAAAATGGCTTGGTATTTGTATTGGAACAAATTGAAAACTTTAAACGTTAAACAATCATCTTAAAATAATACGCCAAACCATGAAAAAGATTGGAATCGCCGCTGTCATCACTACTGTAATGGTAAGCCTTATGGCTTTTAAATCCGTTGAAACCAAAACCGAAGAAGCCAAAATTAAGT
>JBDHXS010000155.1:0-11497 GCA_039810845.1 Runella sp.
AGTACACATCACTGGGTTGTCCCAAAATGTGCCATTTAGAAGTATATTGAGCATTTTGACCAGATATTTGATATGGATTCCACTTACCACCATATCTGGTTACATCAAACGTAGATTTCACTTTCTCATAATACACCTCCTGTATCTCATTCAGGGTACTCCAAAGCGTCAGAAAAGCAAGCTCCCATTCTGAATAGAAAAAGGTTTGCTTATCAAAATGCGTTTGCTCGTAGGCTTTTTTGAGTAGGCCCAAGAACATCATTAGCCGCTCTTGAATTCGCTTTTTATTCAACTGCCCAGATTTATCAATAATGATGGCTTTGGCCTCTATTTCATCTATTTTTACCCAATACTTCCGTAGCAACTCCCCCTTTGTCAGGCAATTTTGTATCGTTTTGTGGAAGTTTTTAAAGTTTTCCACGGAAAAGTCTGCATCGTGGGCATTGTCGGGATGTTCTTTTACATAGTAGCCATCTGCTCCTGCTTCGTAGAGTTTGTCCATGTTCCACGCCTTGTTGGAGGCAGTGAACATGATGACGGGGACGACGGGGTTAAGTCCCGCATATATTTGCTTACCTTTTTTATCTTTCTTTCCTTTAATTTTTTCCAAAATATCTTGTCCAGCACCTTTTCGGTCTCGTTCACCGAGATAAAAATCAAGAAAAATCAAATCATATTTACCGTCTTTAATTTTTTTGTCTTCGCCTTTTACCTCTGCTTCTTGCCAAGAGACATAGGCTTCAATTGTACCTTTCCCAAACAAGCCTTCCAGGCAGTCTTTCCATCCTTTCTGATAGTTGTCGTCTATAAAAAGTATTTTTTTACCTATTGGGAAAGCCAATTTTTGTTCTTCGGGATTCTGGGCTTGGACAAGTAAATATTTGAAATAGAGGGTTTTGGGGTAGTTGAACTTTTGCATATCTAAACCTGCTACTTGTGCCATACGGTAAGCTCCCCATTGATTAGCTATGCTGTGGCGTCCTATTTTATCAGGCTCTCTCAGTACGATTTTCTTTAAAAAGCCATCTCTAAAAGTGTCATCTGTTTCCAATAACTCGTTAAGTTCTTTTTTCAAGTCTTCGACTGTGCGTAAAAGAATCTCTTCATTTAAGCCGTCCATAGAAAAGTATCGAACACCTTTTGTGTAACAGATATGAGATAAGTCGTTTTGTTGTTTGTATATTTCAGGTTCTTCAATGTCTCCAAATAACAATATAGGTAGAGGTCTATACTCTTCGGTCAGACGCATATGATGAGCTATCTGTAAGCCTAATGACAGATTAGACAATGACACAAAAACTATTTGACTATCTTGGATTGCAGTTTTATTATGAAGTATGAACTTATGAATCTCTTCACCAGGCTTTTTCTCTTCAATAGCAATATCATCCAAATCGCGTGAGACGGGTGAAAGGCTGATAAGCCATTCCTCTTCCCGAAGATAGCTTTCATCGAATTTTTCAAAAATCAAGATTTTCATAGGTGTAGGTTTTTGAGGGTTTCTGCATCAGTACTCGCCTGCTCAATAATCTTTTTGACATATCTTTCAAGCATTGCAAAGTATTCTTCTTTGTGAATCAGAGAGTTAATGTATTCAATACCTTTTTGAAGCCTCTCGTTATCTTGGTAAATATCAGCTAAACGCATGATTTTCATAAAATTAGCATCACTCTTTCGCTTTTTGAGAATTTCGTCATTTTTTATGTTTCTTATAATCGTATCAAAGGCTAAATTCGTTTCGTTCTCTTTCTGCTTAAAAGCATCCTCTCCATATTCAAGTAGATAAAAATCAAATCTTCCTGTTTGGGAATAAAAAGCTATAAACTTTTTGAAGCCATCTTTATCAAAGTTGTAAATAGCTTCATTACGTTTAAAACTCAAATCTTCGAGTTTGAGATTTGGAGTTCTATCACCACTAAATTTAACAAAGAGTGTTTCTCTATGGTATGCCTTCGCTTTGGTTATGACAGGATTGGGATATTTAGGATTGTCTAACGATACATGAATAAAAACTACCTTTCTACCATCAAAATAAATGCTTGGAGTATATTCTACCTCTGTTGTGTATTTATTGTATTGATACTCTAAGTCTAAATCGCCCATGAATTCAACAAGATGTGAGTAATTTTTGACTCTATCTTCTAATTTTTTGAAGCGATATTGATCGCTATTGTCCTCAGGCTTCTCATCAATAAATAATATCGGCTTGTTCATCGCTTTACGAATGGTAAAAGGTGAGTTTGTGGGTGATGCCCTCATACCAAGGGGCAGGGTGTGGCTGGTTGTCGGCAGAGTTTAAGAAAAAGTATTCTTGATTTTGGCCGTTGGTATCTTGATACAATATCGACCAATCGGCCAAAGACCAGAGGCGTTGTTTGGTTTTTTCTAAACGAATATTTTTGAAGGCATTCACATCGTTGATGCGTCCCTTTTCCAAATGTACATAGATTACCGTAGCGAAAAAAGGGGCTCGTTCTGTACCTCTTTGGATAACTGCCGAGCGCAGCCATATTGTTCGGTTTTCAGAATCAACTTGATAATCAGTATTTTGAGCTAAATCTTTCAGCAAAGAACGTATAGCCTTTACGGTTTCCCACGCATCGGTAAAAAAAGAACAATTTATCCCAAACTCTTCTTCATTAGGCTGAAATGAAGCTTTTACGGTTTGGTCACTATTCAGTAAATCAAGCACCAGTTTGAGCGCATTGGCCAAAATCAAGTCCTGAAAATAGTCGCTACCTACTCGTATTTGAGCACGAAAGACCTTAGCTGCTTTACTTACGGCTTTGTTGGGTGCTACGGCTTTGTGAGTTTCTTCTTCGGGATTGGCGAACATGGCTAAGAAGTCTTTTTTGCTCAAAGTATTGGGCGCTATGGCTTCGTGAGTTTCTTCCTCGGGTTCAGCCATTTGTACTTTCGCCTTTCGTGACAAGAGCTTTGCCAATGGGCTTGTCGTCTGTTTTGGTCGGCCCTTCAAAGGCAATAGTCCATGCTCTTGAAAGTAGGCTACGCCAGCCGTATTGTAAGCTTTTACAAAGGCCGATAGCTTCTGATGAAGGCGGGGCGTAAGCACCATTTTTAAACCATCCATTTGGGTATTTACTTTGACTAAGTTAGCCATAAAATCAAAGTCGCTCACGTCGGGGTCGTGCAATAACTCCCGAAAACCTGTATCGTTCACCACCCTAAAATTTCTTAAAAATCCAACCACCCTACGTGGGTTATGGTCAATAGGGGATTGCCATGTGATGATAGATTTACTTTGGGGTTTAACTGTATCGTTCCCCTGTTCTACCCGTCGCAGTTGTGATTTTAGTTTCTGATATACGGTATCCTCACCCCCACGTACCATTTTGAGGTAATTGATTTTACCCGCCACTACATTACGCAGTTGGGCTTCCTCCTTTTTTTTATTCGCTTTTTTAGGTATATAATGCTGCAAAAATTTTTGCTGGGCAGTTTCATAGCCCAATGTTTCCCAGTTGTACAGCATAGCCCGTACTTCACGAATGAATTTTTGGGGAACATTTACACGCTCATTCACGGTTATTCCCGTTACTTCTTGTCGGCTATTTTTGAGTTGTAGCCTTACTTTCTCCATATTAATGGTAAAGCCTTCTTCTTTGATAATGCTGTCCAGATGGCTCAAAAAGCCATTTTGAAAAGGCTCATCACTTGAAAAAGTCAAATCATCGGCATAGCGAGTATAGGTGATTTTGTGTGTTTTTACCAAGCCTTCGATACGTCGATCTAATCGCTGACAAATCAAATTGGACAAAAGTGGGGATGTTGGAGCACCTTGTGGTAGTGCTTCTTGGAAACAACACAGTTTTGCAATCATACTTGCTACTTTGGGATGAGCAGAGACAGGCGGCAGTTGGAGTACTTTTGATACTCTTTTGATAGAGATAGAAGGAAAGAAATTTTCAAGGTCAAGGTTCAAGACAAAGTTTTTATTGGCATGACCAATCGCGTTAGTAACGACATTTCGCTCAATCACATAGCCATTGACCGATTTTGTGGGGGAATAGGTCTCTTGCAAAATAAAAGCCAAACAATGTTGAATAAATTTCAGGGATTTTTGGGGAGCGTTAATAGTCCTGACACCACCCGTCTTTTTAGGAATCTGAAAAGATTGGTAGAGTTTACCTACGTTTTTGAGGTGGTAGATGAATTTTTTATTAGAGATAGGAAATTCAAGCGCAGCATTTATTACATACAAAAAGTCATCAAAACTTTCTGCGTTTTGTAACAACTGCACTAATGCTGCTTTATCTGATTGAGGGGAGTTCATTTAAAAGTAAGGGTGTCTGTCGGATTTCTAAATCCCAATAATAATATATCTATAAAATATCAAGTACCATCAAAATACGTGACAAGAAGATATACAAGAGAACTCAACCAAATAGTCAAATTCTTGAAAAGTCAATGAAGCAACCCTTCATTGGAAGCACCGCGAATCGCGATACAGAGGTCAAATCCCATTGACAGACACCCATAATGGTTTACAAAGTTAGTTCTTTTGTTTTTAATCTAAATCTTCTGAGGTGGGTATTCATCTGATAGGAGTCATTGGTTTTTATATAACTGTATCTTTGTTCTTTTTGGCCAAGCTTTTGTTCTGATTTCTTCAAGAGCACGAGGCTCTTTTTCCCAAATACCAAATAGGCTGTTAGGTTCGATTGTTTTATCCCCTTTTTGTATGGTCGTTTCTATAGCTTCGCTTCTACCTGAAAAGGAACTTGTAAACGGTTGAGTAGCTCAACAAGCCACTGAGCTTCGGCTTCGTTGGGTAGGTTGATGGTTATCTGGGTCATAATTATTTTTAGTTGTCTGAGTTAAATCTTTGCAAATTGAACATACTAATCCCAAAACTTATCGAAATCAACGTGTTTGTAAAAAATACTTTGACGGGCAATCTCACATTCTGCTATGTCAAAAAATCCTGTTGCTAACTCTTGCCTTAAGATATTTTCAAAACTTTCTTTCAGTTTTGGTAAGTCGTTTTGGATAATATCAAACACCATTTCATAGTCAATTCCCGTGTAGTCATGCGCAATTCGATTTCTTAAACCTTTGATTTGTCGCCAAGCAACGGTAGCATATTTAGTTTTCAATTCATCAGAAATTCGGCTGCAATATTCGCCAATATTGGACATTAGCAGCAAGCTGGCATTGAATCTTATTTGGTCATCGTTCATAAAAAAGGTTTCGGCATCACTGAAATTGCGGGAGTATATTTCAATTTTACCAATAGATTCAAGCATAACGAGCAGCGGGAGCAAATCTGACTTTTTACTTTTTAACATATTTCAAATCTTTTCGAGCGCGATATAAGATAATAGGGTCGGCAAATTTTTCGGGGACAAGGTCAATTTTAATTTTCAAGATACTTTGTAAACTACGTTTAAGGCGTTGGCGAGTAGTATAATTCAAGTTTTGGTCTTGTTCAAGCAAAAAATCAATGTCATTATAGGGTTCATTGCGAGCAAAAGAGCCAAATACACCCAATTGCGAGAGGCCAAAACGGTCGAAAACCTTTTTCTGTCGCAATAGTGTTTCAAGTTCGGTGAGCGTCATATTTTTAGTTATTTTTTTCAAATATACATTATTCTCCCATTCGTTATGCCGCGTAGCGATGCGCCCCGTTGGTGAAAAGCTCGCGCCGCGCCCGCGTGATACCCGTGTAGAGAAAACGCAAGTCCAACTCAAACATCTTCGTGTTCATAATCACGGTATCCCATTCGCTGCCTTGGGCTTTGTGTACGGTGAGGGCGTGGCCGTAGTTGAGTTGGAGCGCACTCTGGTAACGGCTGTCGCGGATGTCTTTACTTTCCCGAAACGCCTTGTTCTCACGCATTTCGGAAGCGTAAAGGGCTTTGCGCTGTTCCTTGGTAAGTCCGCCAATCAATGAATTCAGCAAGACCAACGACACGATGCTATACTCGCTGTTATGTTCGTCTTTGAAGGCGATTTCGGCCTCGGCAAATTCCAAATCAGCCACACGGTGACGTTTAGAGTCAACGGCCTTTACTACGCCCACCTCGCCATTGGCTACGTAATGTTGGCCAATATGCGTTTGGGTAAGAACGACGGTATCGTCCGTTATCAAACATCCCGTCAATCCTAATTCTTGACGAATGAGGGCGTTACATTTGTCACGGTAGCTGTTGCTAAGTGACAAAATCGTTACGCGTTCGTGTTGGCCTTGCTCAAACCGCTCCAAGTAAAGGCGTACGGCTTCTTGATCGCCTCGGTAAAGTTGACCAATGTAGTTAGGCATCACCAACCGTCTTGTTTCCATGCTTTGACGGAGTTGGTGGGCTACCTGTAAAATAGGGGAGCCATTGGCTTGACGTTTTACCTCTGTCAGCTCTATGGTGCTGCCGCGTAGCCCATAGCATTTTTGGAGGTGCGAAGCCATCAGCGCAGGCGATTGTTCGTGTACGTTGTAGCCCACAGGCGGAAGCTGATAGGCGTCGCCCACAAAAATGACTTTGTTTTGGGCGTGGCCTTGGTGTACAAAGTCCACAAAATCAGCTAATAACGGATTGTTAGCTATAAAGTCTCCCGAAGCATCGAGACGGTCGCTGACCATCGAACTTTCGTCGGCAATGAATACCTGTTGGGTAGGGCAGTCATTTGCACGGCGAATCAGGCGAACGGTGGCTTCTTCCACATCGGTTTGAGGTGTATAAAAACAACTGTGCATCGTACGGGCAGGCAGCCCCATTTTACGACCAAGGTTTTTGGCCGCCCGTCCCGTAGGCCCAAGCGGAACAGGAACGATGCTTTTCTCAGTCAAGTACTGCGTAACGGCACTCATGATACTTGTTTTGCCCGTACCTGCTGCTCCTCGAACAATCAAAAAATGATCGTTGCTGTTGAGAAAAGCCTCAATGCTGCGGAGAGCGTGAGCTTGTTCGGTGGTGGGAGCGAAGGGCAAAAAAGAAAGTAAAGTTGCCATATCCGTAGGGGCTATTGGTTTGTAGCCGCTGCAAAGGTTAGGCTGTCAATTACCAATTTATTAGATTTGAAAAAAACTTTTGACGGGTTATGAAAAAAAGTAGGGAGTCAGACGGAAAACGAATCAAACGATTATTGACGTTACATCAATTGTTGAGGGGCGGGAAGTCATTTTCAACAGACGCATTACAAAAAGAGTATTTCAAAAAAACGCGAGAGTTTCTTGAGAAAAAGACGTTACAAAATGACTTGCGTTTTATGCGACTTGAGTTGTTGGCACCGCTTCCCGAAAAAGCCAATAAGCATACGGGTTATTTTTACAGCGAAAGTTTCTCAATTTTGGAAGCACTTGAAGATTCCTACTACGGTTCGCTCAACGAAGCGGTGGCGTTACTTCGACAGATTTCCAAGACGAAGGAGTTTTTGGGAATGGAAGATATTTTGTTGCGATTGGAACAACGGTTATCGGTAACGGAGGCAGAAAAAAGTACTATTATTCAATTTGAAGAAGTAGAGTTGAAAGGAAAAGAACACTTACCCAAACTTTATCAAGCGATTCAGAAAGGGCATTTTTTGCGAATATTCTATGCTCCTTTTGACCGTCCCGCTTACGAAAGGCACATTTTTCCATTGCTCTTGAAAGAATACAACCATCGTTGGTTTTTGATTGGTTGGGAAAACGGTGAAAATCAGCCTCGTAACTTAGCCCTTGACCGCATCGAAACAGTCAGAGAAAGTCAGTTTGATAGTTTTGTTTTTGATAAAAGTATCAATTGGAAACAGCAGTTTGATGATATGATAGGAGTAACTCCGGAAGGTACGTTAGAAAATATCATCCTGCGTTTTTCAGAAAAGCGTTATCCTTACGTGGCCACTAAAAAGCTTCATCAAAGCCAGCAAGCTGTAGAAGGGCACGAACGGACGATTTCACTACGGGTTTATACCAATCGTGAACTCAAGGCCAAAATCCTTGAGTTTGGAGCAGATATAGAAATTTTAGAACCGCCCGCATTGCGCCAGGAAATCAGGGAGATTCTGCAAAAAGCTGCGTTGAGGTATGAGTGAAAATACCACTTTCTTTAAGAGTAACAAGCTCAATTTTTCAATCCTCCACCTCCACTATCTGCTGGGGTAAACTTGAAGTGAAAATGAAGGGAAAAACATGGCAGTTGACCATTCCCTACGCGGATAGCGGTGATGCAAGGCTCAAATGAGAAAAATGACAAATTAATCTGGATATAAAAGATATTTTGCCCGAATCGCCTTGAATTTTTGCAATCCAGGCTCCCAGCTTTTTCTGATGTCGGCTTCCAACATTCCCGCTATGATTTGCTTTCTAAGTTGATCTGTCCCGATACGTAAATCAAAGGGAGATACACCGTTGGCTCTTTCTTGCTGGAAGAAATTGGCTTTGTCAGGATAGGCATTGTAGAGTTCAATGACCCACGATAAATTAATCTGACGACTCTTGCGTAACGGGCTTATGTCATAGCCCCGAAGGTCGAGTCCATAACAAACAGAATCTTTTTGGTTGGGTCGTTCGCTCATTCCAGGAATGCTTACTGGTTTGTACGAAAACGAATACTTGCCTTTCAATGCGGGTGCTCCCAAAATGGTAAAGGGCATGTAAGTCCCTCGGCCTTCGTTGATTGCTGTCCCTTCAAACATACATAAACTCGGGAAAAGCACCACCGCTTGCTGCGTATTTAAGTTGGGAGAGGGATTGATAGGCAGGTCATAAGGGGTCGTGTGGTCGTAATTGGCCACTTTGATAACCTTAATTTTGCACGGTTCTTTCAGATAACCTTCACCGTTGAGATAGTGGGCAAATTCCCCGATGGTCATGCCATGGGTCATAGGGGTGTAATGTATCCCAATGGCCGATTTATATTTATCTTCCGTCATTACGGGGCCATCCACGACGTAAGCGTTTGGGTTTGGCCTGTCAAGAATCAAGAGTTCTTTATTGTTTTCTGCACAAGCTTCCATCACATACTCAAGCGTATTGATGTTGGTATAATAGCGGCAGCCCACGTCCTGAATATCAAAGACCATTAAATCGATATCTGCCAACTGTTCTTTGTTAGGTTTCTGATTTTTGCCATATAGAGAAATAATCGGAAGCCCCGTTTTCGCATCTTTTTCGTCGCTTACTACCGCTCCATTGCTGGCATTGCCTCTAAAGCCGTGCTCAGGGCCAAACACTTTTACAATCTTAACGCCGAGACTCAGTAAACTGTCCACACTGCTTTTTTTGCCAATAATAGAACTCTGATTGGCAACCAGTGCAATTCGTTTTCCTTTTAGATAAGGTACATATTTTTCTGTCTGGTCGGCACCCGTAATAACTCCCCGTTTTGGATTTGATGATTTACTTTGTGCGACGCCTTTATTATTGCTGATTATCAGTAGGATAAAAAAAAGAACAGAAGTAAATCGTAACATCTTTAGCTGGTTTTAGTGTTGGTGCAATGCAGGATAGGGCGGCTAAATTAGTGAATTTTGGTTAATGAACGTTATTTTAGACCTGCAAGGTTTTTGAAACCTTACAGGTCTGGTCTGTTAAATTATTTATACGTCAACCAAGCTGTAGCTTCGCAGTTTTTATTGGCTGAAAAACGAATCCAGCGTGCTTGAAAACCAGCAGGAAAGGTGTAGTTGAAAGTTTCTCCCTCTTTCACGGTTACTTCTTTATAATTCATCCAAGGGCCATGACCAATCGGCTCTACTTCTACCGTAAAGGTGACGGCTTCGCTACTTTTGTGGGAAAGCTGGAGGCTTTTTTTGTCATAAAAACCAATCAAATACGGGTCAGAAGGGGTATTGGCACGTACTTGGCTGTTTTTCCAAGGCCCACCTTGCCCCGTAGGTTTTCCCAGTTTCCAAAGGTCATCGATGGTGCCTGCCCATACTTTGGCTTTCCCGTCGGTGGAGGCAATGATGTGATTGCTGTTGGGCGTTTGGGCGTCCAAGCCAGTCATCACAAACAACCCACGGTAAGAGGCATAATCGTGAATCGTCAACGAGTGTGAAGCTACCGGGCGAATTTTGGCAAAACCGTCGGCATTTTCGGCGGGTAGTTCGTAAAAAGTGCCGTGTACATTCATTAAGTCACGCTCGGTAGCCACCTCCCGACAAATCCGCAAGGAAGCACTGTTCGTTTTGGTGGTAAATGCTTCATTGCCTTTGGGTAAACGCCAACGGCGGCCTGAGTCATCTACGACCAATACCGATGCCTCGTCCACACTGACCACATCTTTGGGAATGGCAAATTCTTTACGAATAAACTGCGCCGTGGCGGCATCTTCTTTACGGACGAGGT
Source organism: Runella sp. (assembly GCA_039810845.1). Classification (GTDB taxonomy): domain Bacteria; phylum Bacteroidota; class Bacteroidia; order Cytophagales; family Spirosomataceae; genus Runella. The sequence continues at coordinate 10,289 of JBDHXS010000155.1, forward strand.
TAAGGGCGCTGTCGAGTTCATAATAACCGTTTTCGCTAAATTGCCCGTTCACAAAATCGCCTGCCAAAATCCCCAACTGACGGCGGTTTTTGCCCAAACCGTACAGAAGTCCCGCTTTATAATTGTTGCTACTGATGCTGGCCAATCCGTCAAATGATTTGTCTTTGGCAATGGCAAAACGGCTTTCGTCGGTGTAGTTGAAGTTGACTGTCGCAGTCGTGTTTTTGTTGGTTTTTACCCGAATCCATTCACCTTGTTCGGTTGCGGCAAAAGCCACTGACGCTGCTTGCCCCGCTTTTACGGTGACTGATTTGGCCGATTTCCAGCTTCCTTTTCCGTTCGTGTCGATGTCAAAGGTAAATGTCAGGTCTTCGTTACCCGCATTTTTTACCCATGCCATGCGCTGTTTCCAGCCCGCAAACAAAAATGGGTCGGAAGCCACGTTTGCTTCTACCTTATCGTTGAGCCAAATCGCTCCTTGGGCAGTGTTAGGGCCTAATTGGTCGGGCATATTGAAGGAGGTAAACCACAAATTAGAGTTCGATTGTCCTGGGCCCTCGATGTTTCCTTTGGTTTTACGTTTGTTCAAAAATTCCTTTTGTGCCGAATCATCGCAGCCAAAAACGAGGCCATTTTGCCAGCGTGTGTAGTCGCCGATGACTTTCAAATACGCCGAACGTGGACGAATACCAGCGGTGTTTTTAGACGAAAATGTTTGGGGGAAACGCCAGAATAGCCCGTGCATGGTCATCAAATAATCAGGCTGCGTAGCGGTGCTAATGTCGCGGATGCGTGGCCATTCGGTGTTCCAGCCGTGTGCACCGTCGTAGCTGTGGCTGGCTTTGGGAAGCCTAAAAAACGACCATTTTCCGCTGTCGCGCACCGCTAAAAGTACTGAGCGATGATCCCAGCCCGTTGCCCAAATAGGGTCGGTTTCGGGGTTTTTGTTGCCATAAATCCCGCCAGGCCCCGTCACCTCCACAAACTGATTGCGACGCACGACCTTCCAATCTTTGCCATTCCATTCGGCCAGCACCCCCGCTTCAATGTCAAACTGTTTGAGGGCTTGGGGGCCAGGTTCTCCGTTGTTGGAATACACCATCACGCCTTGTCCCGAATACAAACCTTTTCCGTGCGCTCCAGGGAGCAACGTACCGTTGTGGTTGTTGGCGACGTCGTTTTCTTTTTTGGTTTTGACGTTGCCGTCTT
>JBDHXS010000156.1:0-11439 GCA_039810845.1 Runella sp.
CGTGATGAAAAAAAACATGCGCAAAGTGTATGAAGCCTATCAAGACCACCCCAACGTAGGGATTCTCTCGCATACTATTGACCCCGACCACGACAGCGTGCAAGTCTTGAAGACATACGCCAACGATTTGGGCATCAAAGGCCGAACGTGGCTGTTTGTAACGGGAAATCGGGAAAAAATCTATGAAATTGGCGAAAAACATTATCTGGTAACAGCCCATGCCGACGATAAAGAACCCAGAGGCTACATTCACAGCGGCGCGTTTGTGCTGATTGACAAACAAAAACGCATTCGTGGCATGTACGACGGCACCGACGAAAAAGACGTGCAACTGATGATACGCGACATGAAGACGTTGTTGGAAGAGGGCAAGTGACAATGCACGTATTTGACCGATATAAACGCTACTTGACTCTCGCCTAATACTTACCAAAATAATTATCTCCTGAATTTAGGAATCGCTTGAATTCTTCTTTGCCTTTTAAGAGAGGTGGATACAGTTTGATTTTTGGCATCTTTTAAATAAATTAGTAACTCTTTGTATTTAAAGGTTATATAGAATAATTTCCTAAAAAAATCCCCCATTTTTAGGTATTTGACAACGCTCAAAAAATCGTTGCTTTGTAAATATTTTCACCCTAAAATTAGGGTAACTATAAACCCCAACACTTGATTTGATAAGTACCTATCTCAAGTTGAGCAAATAAAAATGCTAATTGATTATGAAAAGCCTAACTGTCAAAGTCAGCCCAATCACGTTTTTTAATTGGGTTAACATCGGAATAATCTTATTTCTGTTCACAACAAATGCTTATTCTCAAACTTCTACATTCACCCCTAAAGATTCTACGCTATTTGATTTTTGGGTTGGCAAATGGAATTTGGCTTGGCAAAATGCAGATGGAACACTTGGAAAGGGAGAAAACCTTATCGAGAAAACACTCGATGGGAAAGTCATACAAGAAAATTTTAGAGATGTGAAAGGCTTTAAAGGAACCAGTATTTCTGTTTTTAATTCCCAAAAACTCACATGGCATCAGGCTTGGGCAGATAATGCAGGCGGTTTTATTAATCTTACGGGAGAAGTAGAGGGCGAGAAAAGGATTTTTAAAACATCTCCCAGAACCGTAAATGGCAATACAATAATTGCAAGAATGGTGTTTTATGACATCAAATCGGATAGTTTTATTTGGGATTGGGAACAATCAAAAGACGGTGGGCAGACTTGGAGTTTGAATTGGCGAATTAATTATCAAAGACAAAAATGAAAAAAATGCTCATTTTGTTGGCTATTACCTACTCCGTATCAGCCCAAATCAATAAACAAGGTGCTACTCAACCCCAAATATTTTTAGAAGGTAAACTCAGTACTGGGTTAAATGAAAGAGATTTGGCGATTTCGCCCGATGGTAATGAGCTCTTGTTTACCGTTGTTGCTCCGTTAAACAAGTTTAGTGCCATTTTTCAGGTTACAAAACAAGCAAATGGTACATGGAGTAAACCTAAAATTGCTTCATTTTCAGGTAATTATCCCGATCTTGAGCCTGCCTTCTCGCCCGATGGTAAAAAACTCTATTTTGCATCGAAAAGGCCACTAAACGGAAAATCCAAAAACGATTTTGATATCTGGATGACCGAAAAAAACAATGGAATTTGGTCAGAACCCAAACATTTAGGGAATGAGGTAAATACCGAAATGGATGAGTTTTATCCCTCAGTTGCGGCAAATGGTAATCTTTACTTTACGGCTTCGTATAATGAATCGGTTAGTAAGGAGGATATTTTTGTAGCTCGTTTTGAAAACGGGAGTTACACCAAACCTGTTGCCTTAGATTCGGCTGTCAATTCTAAACTTTATGAATTTAATGCCTACATCGCCCCCGATGAGTCATACATCTTGTTTACGGCTTATGGTCGCAAAGGTGATAAAGGAAGAGGCGATATTTATATAAGCATAAAAAAGGATGGAAAATGGCAAACAGCCAGACCGATAGAAAGTATTAATTCGGATAAATTAGATTATTGTCCTACGGTAAGTTCTGATGGTAAAACACTATTTTTTACCAGCGAAAGAAGTCAAATTAAGTCTGATTTTAGCAACAAGAAGGCTGATTATCAATATTTTGAAAACGTTCAGAAGTCTGCTCAAAATGGAAGTGGCGATATTTATTGGGTTAATTTTGAAGAAATTTTAAAGGCATTTAACAAATGATAATCTCAAAAGACTTTATTCGATTCACTGCTATTTGTGGTTTCCTGACTGTTTTTACTACACTCGGAATCCATCTGTTTTTTTCGGCAACACCAACCGATTTCGAGGCAAGAGCATTGCTTTTTAGAGATAGTGCCTATTTGCTGAATCGCTGGTGGGTAATCATTCACTGTCTTTTGGTTTTGGTTGCAATGTGGGGATTTTTCTTGGTGCAACACCGCAAATCCATTGGTTTTGCGGGGCTTGGATTTTTATTTTTTGGTGTATTTTCCATCACCGAGATTGTAAGGCAAATGTTTGTATTGTTTTATCTGAATGGACTAAGAGCAAAATATGTAAACGAAACAGACATCACCATCAAAGCACTTTTGAAGTATGATTTGAGCAACTTTTCGATATTTAGCAATTCACTTTTTGGATTATTTATTTTGGCGTTCGGATTGGGTAATTTATGTTATGGATTGAGCCTTTGGAGAGAAAAAGGATTTGGCAAAATACTTTCTTGGATGTTGATTCTGTGGTCGTTGGGGAGTTTTACGGCATTGGCAAACGAGTTTTGGGTAAATGCAACAATTTCTAAAATTATTGAGACTTATAACTATGTTTATCAGCCTCTTATGCGTATGCTTTTGGCTTGGTGGGTAATGAAAACCGTCAGTCAATCTACAAGTTTTGATAAAATTTAAACAATTATAAAGATGAAAAAACTATTAATTATTCTTTTGTTTCTTTCACTCACAGCTTCGGCTCAAACAGATAAGGCCTTGGTTGAAAAAGCCATGATGAATTATTTGGATGCTCTATACGATGCTAAACCCGAATTGATTCGTGAAAGCGTACACCCCAAACTCAATAAATTTGGGTTTTATCGGCCTGCTAAAGATAAACCATTTGGCAAAATGGGACAGATGACGTTTGAACGTTTAGAAAAATTGGCAGGCGAATGGAATGCCGAGAAAAAGCCTATTCCTACTCCCCGAAAAGCTGAAGTAATAGCCGTTCACAATCAAATCGCTATAGGTAAAGTAACGGCAGATTGGGGTTTTGATTATATGCAGTTAGTCAAAGAAGATGGTAAATGGTTGATTATGAATATTGTATGGCAGAGCCCTGAATGAAATTAGGATTGAAAAAAAGTATATGAGAAAACTTTTTTGGGCAATACTTCTTGCAAGTTCAGGAGCTTGCCAGACTACCGTTACCGAAGAATGTGATTGTATCGTACCACTAACGTTATCTGGTAGGTTGTATTTTTTGGGGGATGCAAAGGCGGCTGGCGTTTCAGAAATTGATACCGAAAAACTCAGTATTTTGAAGTTTACAAGCAACTTTGACATTTGTTTTTTTGTGAGTGAGGTGTTTTGAGTCGGTGGTATAATGGTAAATAATCATCTTACCTAAGTGGTTGATGATGCAGTTGGCCTTCGGTGTGATTGGACGGCTCGGACAACTTGTTGGCATTTTCTATACTTGTCTAAAGGTAGTTTGCCTAAAGCTGTCGCTCGAACATTACATGCGGTTGGAATTTACTGAATCAAAGACTATTTAATGTAAAGTACTCATCTGAGCCCGAAATTCCCTGGGCGTATGTTGGTGGATTTTTTTGAACGAACGGTTGAAATACGACACGTTACTGTAACCACTCTCGAAAGCTACTTGCGTAATCGGTAAGTCAGTTTGTTGTAAAAGCTGACAGGCAAAGGCGATGCGTACTTCGTTTAAAAAATCTGAAAAAGTGCGGTAAGTAAGGTTTTTGAAAAAACGGCAAAACGAATGTAATTGTAACCCTGCCACCGAAGCCGCTTGCTCAATGGTAATGTCTTCTCTGAAGTTCTGCTGAATGTACTCCATCAATCGCGAAACGCGGTTTTGATTTTTATCCGTAAAAGTAGAAAGCAGCGGGGTTCTATTGAGCCAAATCATGTCTTCGGGGTCAAGCAAAAGCACCATAATCTGTAAGAAAGAGGCCAACAACTGCATGTTCTTACTTTCTAACATGTCCTGCAAATAGCCAATAATCCGCTCCTTTTTCTTCCCAGAAAAGCTAATTCCTTTTTTAGACTGCACAAAAAACTCTTCCAGCAACTTTGTGTCCACAAAGGGTTTCAGGTATTCCGTCAACGTAGTAGGATTAATGTACAAAGCCACTGATACCGCAGGTTCGTGCTCGCTTGCAGGGTTAAATTCACTGTACCATACGTGAGGGACATTGGGGCCAACAAAAGTTAAATCTCCGCACTCAAAACGTTCGATGGTTCCCCCGATAATCCGAGTACCAGCACCCGATAAAATATAGACTAATTGACATTCATTGTGAAAGTGGAAGTCAGTGGCAAATGACGACCGTATAATTTGCTTGACTACAAAAGGCTTTTGGGCGGTAGTAAAATCGGGCAAAAGGGTGTAGGTAGCTTTCATTTTTGCAGGTATGGCTCGTTTTTGCAAATATAGTATTGATAAATAGCAACCAAAAATAGGTTTTTGCCAAAAATCGCCCATTATTTTGTACAATTCCTTTGATTTACCTATTCTCATTTTCAATGAAAAAGTTTTTTATCATCCTTTGCCTATTTGCCCATGTACAAGTATCGGGTCAACAGTTGGCTAAACCTTCTGCTGTTCAGTACAAATGGCAGGAACAGGGACGCATTATGTTTGTCCACTTTGGGGTGGCAACTTGGCTCGGTCAAGAGTACGACGAAACGGGCGAATTTGACATTTCCCGCATCAATCCTACCCAACTCGACACCGACCAATGGTGCCGTGTGGCCAAATCGTGGGGCGCTAAAGAAATCATTTTTGTGGCCAAACATGCGGGTAGTTTTTGTTGGTGGCCTACCCACACCACCGAGTATTGCGTTAGGAATATTCCGTGGAAAAACGGCAAAGGGGATTTGATAAAAGACTTAGCAAGTTCCTGTAAAAAAGCGGGTTTAAACTTGGGTATTTACATCTACCCTGGTGACATCAAATGGGGCGCAGGGCTTGGAAGTGGAGGAATCACCAAAGACCCTTCCAAACAGGAAGCTTACAATAAAATTTTCAGGCAGCAACTCACCGAGGTTTTGGCCAATTATGGCGAGATGCTCGAAGTATGGTTTGATGGCTCGTGTAAAGTGCCCGTGAGCGATATTTTACAAAAATATGCCTCCAAAGCGGTCATTTTCCAGGGCTCAGATGCCACCATCCGCTGGCCAGGCACCGAGAGCGGCATCCTTCATTATCCCGTTTGGAACTCGCTCCAAGGAAAGGTCTTAAAGTCGGGGGTGGCAACCCAATACGACGATGATCCCGACGGCGATGTTTGGGCACCTTTGGAGGCCGATGTTACTTTGTACAACCATAATTGGTTTTGGTCGCCCAAAAACGAAGCCAAGCGCCGCTCGGTGGATGAGTTGATGGAGATTTATTACAAATCGGTTGGGCACGGAGGTACGTTACTGCTCAATTCTAACCCCGACACAACGGGGCTTATTCCAGCAGGAGATGTAAAAAGGTATGCTGAATTTGGGGCAGAAATCAACCGAAGGTTTGAGCGTCCCTTGGCGGAAGTAAACAACAAAGCCGCGAAAGAAGCGGTCTTGTCGCTCGAAAAACCAACGAAAATCAATCACTTGATTTTGAAGGAAGACTACCGACAAGGCCACAGAATCAGAAAATATGAAGTGTGGGGACTTACCAAAAATAAGTGGGAAAAACTGACCACAGGTAGCTCAATCGGGGTGACCAAAATTGATTATTTCGACGATGTTGAAGTTACGGCGATAAAGCTGAAAGTAACCGAACACAAAGGCACTCCCCTGATTCGGAGTTTGGCGGCCTACTACGTGCCCGATTTTGAACTCCCAAAAGCGGAGAAAGAAGCCAAAGAATACACCATTTTGCAGGAATGGGATACCAAAGATTTTGTCAACGGTAAAGGGCAAATGAGTATCGACTTAGGAAAGTACATCACCGCGCCAGGCCAATACGAAGTAAGCTTTACCAATGCCGTCAGCGTGACGGGGATGTGGGTAGAAAAAGCTGAAATTATTTTTGATAAAGACCCCAACACACTGCAGGAATTTATCCAACGAAAACCCAAAGAGAATGTGTTTTTTATCAACCGAACGGGCCAAATTGATAAAGGAACAAGCTCGGTCCTGAAAGTAGAGATGCGTTCGGATAATGGTTCTTTTCAAAACAAAGGTTTTGTCAAAATCAAAAAACGTTGACAAGGAAGTAGTCAGTTAAAGAAATAAAAACCACTATACCCTCACAACCTTTATGGTTATCTCTGCGATTCAGGTACTTGACCGACGCTTTGACCTCCCCAATGGGTCGGGTTCCGATGCAACCCACACCGATCCCCAATATGCCTATGCAGTTTGTGTGTTGAAAACCGATACCTCTCTGGAAGGAATAGGGTTGGCTTTTACCTTGGGGGCGGGCACTGAGTTGGTTTGCCAAGCCATTCAATTTTTATCCGAAAAACTGGTAGGTCAGGAGATTGAAGCCTTAATGGCCAACTTCGGCGCTACCTATCGCTCGCTGGTTGACTCCCCTTCTTACCGTTGGTTGGGGCCGCACAAAGGCGTTGTTCATTTGGCATTGGCCGCGATTGTCAACGCGTGCTACGACCTTTGGGCTAAATCGCGTCAGGTTCCTCTTTGGAAACTATTGCTGGACTTATCGCCCGAGGAACTCGTAAATACGCTGGATTTAAGCTATTTAGAAGACGAACTTACCCGCGAGCAAGCCATTCAATTACTCAAAGAACAATACAAAACGAGAGAAAATAGAAATACTGTCCTGAAAACGGGCTACAAAGGCTACGATACATCGGTCGGTTGGTTTAATTTTTCGGATGAACTTATCGTTGAAAAAACCAAGCAGGCCCTCGACAAAGGTTTTACGGCCCTTAAACTCAAAGTAGGCTCGGATGACCCCCTCCGTGACCTCCGCCGAGCCACGTTGATTCGGCAAACGGCGGGAGATGCCGCCACCATTATGCTGGATGCCAATCAAAAATGGAATGTACCGCAAGCCTTGGATATTTGTCAGCGGCTGGGCAGCATCAACCCGTATTGGATTGAAGAACCCACCCATCCTGACGATGTTTTTGGGCACCAAGCCATTGCCCGAGCCATCGCCCCTTTTAAAGTGGCCACGGGTGAGCACATTCCCAACAAGGTGATTTTTAAGAACTTTCTGCAAGCTAAAGCCATGGATTTTTGTCAGGTAGATGCCGTGCGCGTAGGAGGTGTTTCGGAGTTTCTGACGATTAGTTTATTGGCCAAAAAGTTCAATATTCCAGTGCTACCCCACGTCGGAGATATGGGGCAGATTCATCAACATTTGGTGCTTTTTAATCACATCGGAATGGGGCATGAAAACCTGTTTTTAGAGCATATTCCGCATTTACGACCCTATTTTGTGCATCCTGCCAACATCGTTGGAGGCTATTACCAAGTGCCGCAAGAAGCAGGCAGCAGCAGTGATTTGAAACCCTAAGCCACCAAAAACATGACCTCATTGGCTCACAAAGTAATTTTTCTCACGGGAGGTGCTTCGGGCATTGGCGAAGCCTGTGCTGAAGCGTATGTAAAGGCGGGTGCTCGGGTTTTGGTGATGGACAAAAACGAGACTTCTTTGAATCAGCTAATGAGCCGTTTAGGCAACGAACACGCTGGTTTTGTGGGAGATGTACAACAGGAAGCGGACGTAAAATCGGCGATCGAAACGGCCCTTGCTCGGTTTGGGAAAATAGACGTGATTCATAACAATGCTGGGATTGCCAGCCCTTCAAAACCGCTCGACCAAACCACCGAAAACGAATGGGATAGCTTGTTTTCTATCAACCTGAAAAGTGTGTATTGGACGACCCGTTATGGCATCGAAGCCCTGAAAGCAACCAAGGGCTGTATTTTAAACACCTCCAGCATGGTAGGAACGATGGGACAAGAAAATCACGCGGCTTACGTAGCTACCAAAGGTGGCATGAGCGCTCTGACCAAAGCCATGGCCTTGGATTATGCACCGTTTGGCATTAGAGTCAACGCCATTTGTCCTGCGGGTGTATGGACACCCATGCTACGAGAATGGGCAACACAACAACCTAATCCAGTGGCCATTGAAAATTATTTGGACAACATTCACGCCCTTGGCTACTGCCCCGAAGGCGACGTGATTGCGGACGTGGCGGTGTTTTTGGTTTCTGAGGCCGCTCGGTTCGTCACAGGCTGTATCATGCCCGTAAGCGGAGGAGCAGAGTTGGGTTATAAAAAATAACGAAGATGAAAACACACAGAACTTGTTTGGCGCTCGATTTGAAAGACGACGACGAACTCATTGCCCACTACGAACACTTTCATCAACCTGAACATATCTGGCCCGAAATTCCCCAAGGAATCAGGGCGGGCGGAATTGTGGACATGCAAATCTATCGCATTGGGACGCGGCTCTTTATGATTGTCGAAACCGAAGAAGGTATTGATCTGACTACGGCGTTTGAAGCTATTGGCAAAATGCCTCGACAACCAGAATGGGCGGCTTTTATGGCGGGCTTTCAACAACAGTTGGCCGATGCGAAACCTGACGAGCATTGGGCTGAAATGAAACCTGTTTTTATGTTAAATGTATTTAGCTGAGTAGGTTTATTTTTTTACCCGCAGAAAACCGCTGAATTACAAACGCAGATTTTCGCAGAAAAAGGGATGTATGTAGTTTTTGATCCGCGTCCATCTGCGTGGATTTAATCTGCGCCTATCTGCGGGCAACTTTCAATGAAACTTACCTGACAATATAATGAATGCCTAAAGTGAAAAATCGCAATCAATTTCTGGTGCCGCTTTTAGTGGTAATGAGCCTGATGTTTATCTGGAATTTGAGCCGAAACATTAACGATGTGCTCATTCCGCACCTCAAAAGGGCCTACCAATTGACTGATTTTCAGTCGTCTCTGGTGCAGTCGGCCTTCTTTGGTGGGTATTTTTTGTTGGCCTTACCTGTTGGTCAATACATCCGACGGTTTGGGTATCGGGCAGGCATGATTACGGGGCTTTTCATGGCTGCATTGGGCGCATTTTTATTTTTTCCAGCGGCCGAAACTCGCCTCTACTCCTTGTTTTTGGCTGGTTTGTTCATCATGGCCGCAGGTTTTACCTTTCTGGAAGTGACGGCTACGCCCTACCTCGCGGTTTTGGGCGACCCCGAAAAAGCCTCAAGTCGGCTGAGTTTGGCGGCAGCAGTGGGGTCTATTGGTGCAACCATCGGCCCCTACCTTGGGGCAGTATTTTTGCTTCATGCCACTGATACCTCCGAAGCAATTGTTCAGCAGTTTAGCCCAAGCCAATTAACCGCCTATCTCAACGCCGAAGCCCAATTGGTCAAAATGCCATACCTGAGTTTGGGAACATTGTTTGTGGTCTTGGGAGTGCTTTTGTTTTTTGTAAAAATGCCTGATATTCAAGAGAAAGGCGAGGAAAGCATTCGACTAAAAGCCATTTTTAACTACAAGCATACGGTACTGGGCGCACTGGGCGTATTTTGTTATTTGGGTGCCGAAGTGGGGATTGTCAGTTTTCTAATTCGTTATTCCAAATCACTGGAAATTGAGGGATTAGGAGAACAGAAAGCCGCGTTGTTTATCACCTTATTTATGGCGTTGGTCTTGGTGGGACGCTTGGCTGGGGCGTATTTTCTGCAAAAAGTAAATCCCTCCAAAGTGTTGATGGCCTGTGCGTTGGGAGCAATCGCTTTAGTGACAGTCGCCATTTTGAGTACTGGTTATGTTTCGATTTTTTCTCTTTCCATCGTGGGGCTTTGCACGTCGGTGATGTACCCCATCTTGTTCACATTAAGCATCAAAAATTTGGGGGCTTACACCAAAACAGGTTCATCGTTGATTATCATGAGTATTGTAGGGGGAGCCATTGTACCTCCGCTCATGGGACTCATTTCTGATATGTACAGCATTCGCTTTGCTTTTGTGCTGCCCGTTTTGTGTTATGCTTACATTTTGTACTACGCCCAAAAAGGTCATATTATCCGATAGTTAAACGCCATTTTCAATGAAAAAAACATCCGTCATTCTCCTGCTTTTTCTAATTGCGTTTAAGGGTATTGCTCAAAAAAACAGTTCAAAAGAGCAGCGCCTAAAGTGGTGGCAAGATGCCAAAATGGGCTTGTTTGTCCACTGGGGGCCTGTGTCACTGATTGGGAAAGAAATCAGTTGGTCGCGCAATAGCTACGGTAAAAGCAAGTACGATTCGTTGTATTTGAGATTTAACCCCAAACAATTCAACGCCAAAGAATGGGTAAAATTGGCCCAGGCAGGGGGAATGAAGTACCTGGTTTTGACGACAAAACACCACGACGGCTTTTGCCTTTTTGATACCAAAACCACGCCTTACAATAGCATGAACAGCCCTTTTGGAAGGGATGTTTGCAAAGAACTTGCCCAAGCTGCCCACGAAGCGGGGATGCCCATTGGCTGGTATTTTTCGGTGGCCGACTGGAAAGACCCCGATTGTCGCAACCCCAAAACCAACGATATTTTTGCCAACCGAGTGGAGGAACAAGTGCGTGAGTTATTGACCAATTATGTCAAAATCAGTTTGTTATGGATAGATTACGAAGGCTCACCCAGCCCAATTCACCCCAAAAGAGTGTTTGAGTTGGCGCGTACGTTACAGCCCGAAATCATCATCAACAATCGGCTTGAACCTTTCAATCCCGACGAGTCGCACGCACGGGTAGGGCCTTACGCCGACTATGCCACGCCCGAAGGTTTTGTGGCTGGCTACGGTGCTGTACCTTGGGAAACCTGCACCAACATGGGGCATCAATGGGCGTGGCGATTCAACGATACGCCGCGCAGTTTGAAAGAATCGGTGCATACGTTACTTCGGTGCGTGGGTGGAAACGGCAACCTTTTGTTCAACATCGGCCCCGACAGCTTGGGTGTTTTTCCCCCCAACTTTGTCGCACGGGCAACCGAAATGGGCAATTGGCTAAACAAAAATGCAGAAGCCGTTTACCAAACTAAAGGGGGGATTTATACGCCGTCAAAAGACTACGTGAGTTCATTCCGAGGAAATAAACTGTATTTGCATTTATTGAACAACACAGGTAATGAAATCAAACTCCCGCCCATGCCAGCCAACGTCAAAAAAGCCTCTTTATTAGACGGAAGCACTGTTTCATTCGTACAAACCAAAACCGACGTTACCCTGAAACTCCCCCAA
>JBDHXS010000157.1:0-11374 GCA_039810845.1 Runella sp.
CGTAAAAAACTCTGGCTTGCCTATAACAAGCGTGGTTTCAACGGTGATAAAAATGACAACCAAGCTATTATTCAGAAAGTGGTAAAGCTACGCCACGAGAAAGCCAAATTGTTGGGTTATAAAACGTGGGCACACTATATATTGGAAGAGAGGATGGCTGAAACGCCCGAAAAAGTAATGGCGTTTGAGAATGACATCTTAAACTATGCCAAACCCGCTGCCCTGCGTGAATTGAAAGAATTGACCGATTATGCTAAGAAAAACGGTTTTGACGAAAATGTATTGCAACGTTGGGATGCCAGCTATTATGCCGAAAAACTCAAAAAAGAAAAATACAGTATCAACGATGAGCTGTTGAAACCATACTTCAAACTTGAAAATGTATTGGACGGGCTTTTTACGTTGACTAACAAGCTTTATGGTTTGACATTCAAAGAGAACAAAACAATTCCTGTTTGGAATCCAGAAGTAAAAGCCTACGAAATTTTTGATGAAAAAGGTCAGCTATTGGCAGTATGGTACGGCGACTATTTTCCTCGCCCAGGCAAACGCGCAGGGGCTTGGAATACAGGAACGCTTTCGCAGCATTTTGAAGGCACAAAAGATGTTCGTCCACACGTCATCAATGTTTGTAATTTCACTCGTCCTACTGATACCAAGCCTTCATTACTCACCTTCCGCGAAGTTGAAACGCTTTTTCATGAGTTTGGTCACGCTTTGCACAGCATGATGTCGCACGTAAAATACGAAACGGTCAGTGGTACAAGCGTTTCTTGGGATTTTGTAGAGCTGCCAAGCCAGTTTATGGAAAACTTCTGTACTGAGCCTGAAGTATTGAAATTGTTTGCCAAACACTATCAAACAGGCGAGGTGATCCCTAATGAATTGATTGAGAAAATAAAAGCTTCATCTAACTTCATGTCAGGTATGGGCCTGACGCGTCAAATCAACCTCGGCTTGACAGATATGGCATGGCACAATGGCGCTCCAACGGGTGAGTCAGTAGCAGAAGTAGAAAAGAAAGTAGCTGAACAAACTGATTTATATCCGATTGTACCAGGTACGGCCGTAAGTACTGCTTTCTCGCACATTTTTGCTGGAGGCTATTCGGCAGGCTACTATTCGTATATGTGGTCGTCGGTATTGGATGCTGATGCGTTTGAAGCATTCAAGGAAAAAGGGATTTTCAATAAAGAAGTGTCTTCTTCATTCCGCGACAATATTCTCTCAAAAGGCGGTACCGAAAAACCAATGGTGCTCTACAAACGTTTCCGAGGCCGCGAGCCTAAACCTGATGCGATGCTAAAACGCGATGGTTTGGTGTTGTAATCGAATCAGACAGAAAAAAAGCAGGCTTGTAAGGAAGCCTGCTTTTTTTCTGTCAACTTATTTGACCGCCGAAAACCCAATCAATGGCGGGTGACTCATGAAATCTTCCCAGTAGGCAAATTTGTCAGGATGATGCTGTTCTGGATGTAAAAGTGGTGCTTGCCAAGTAAAATCTTGTAGCCCTGCTTTGGCAAAAGCACTTGCATAAGTTTGAGGGTCAAAATAAAAATTATCAAAACTGAACTCCGTTCCGTCGGGATTAAACATACGGTATTTTACAAAATCTCCTTCTTTTCGGTGTTCGGTAGTTTCTTTTACAAAACCGTATTTTCTATAATTGGCATAATGTTGCGGCTCATTGTGAGGATTATCATTGAAACCAATAAAACGTCCGCCAGGCTTGAGGTGATTAGAGACCACTTGACAAAACTGTGTTAACTCTTCGTGTGATTGGGCATAGTTTAGCAAATACATACCAACTACAATATCGTACTCGCCAAAGGGGGTCAAAGTCAATACATCATGAACCAAATATTCACACCCAAGAAGCTCTTGTTTTTCACTTTCTTCGGCCAAATCAATCATCCGTGCCGATAAATCTACGCCCAGAATACGGGCTGCACCTTGCTTTTTGAGTTTACGCGTATAAATACCCTCTCCACAAGCCAAATCCAACAAATGAAGGCCCGAAATATCGCCTGCTAAGTGTAGAAGCGTATGTTCTTCGATGTATTTCCGAAAATCTAACTTTTTTGAATCGCGGTATTCGTTAGCGATTTGGTCGTAAGAGTTTGAGTCCATAACATTGGTTTTGAGTAGATTGAAGCAAAAAGTTTTGCTTCAATCCAAAACTACCCTATTTTCTGCACAATTTTCTCAATCTCCTCTAACAATATCTCTAAATCCATTATTGTTGTAAGCGGATTCATAAGCGATACGCGCAGATATAACTTTTCGCGTAGGGTAGTCTGAACAATATAAAACCGTCCATCTTCCAGTAGTTTTTGACGAATAGACGCGTTAAGAGAATTGTAATTTTCTGGATTTACTTCCTTGCCTACATACCTAAAACACACAATATTGCTCTCTGGCTCAACAGCCAACTCAAACGACGGATTTGTTTTTAGAAGTTTGGCAAAAACTTGAGCCAAATCGTGCAAAGTATCCACGTTTTCAGCAAAAATTCCTTCTCCACCCGTTTTTAAAATCGAATAAATTTTAACACTCATCATCAACTTGGTACATTCAAAAGTCCGTTTACCTGAATTATACCACTCCTGCGAACTTTGGTTTGCCCATAGGTATTGTGCTTTTTGGTGAAATGTTCTGAAGGCATCTTCCCCATTTTTGAAAATTAAGGCTGTAGCCAAAGCAGGTGTCATCAACATTTTGTGCCAGTCTATTACTACCGAATCAGCCCGTTCAATTCCCTTGACCAACGGTTTATATTTCTCGGAGAAGACAACAGCCCCACCATGCGCCCCATCTACGTGCAACCAAAGATTGTGTTGTTGACAAAAATCGGCCACTGCTTCTAAGTCATCATACGAACCAGTAGAGGTCGAACAAGCACTACCGATAACCGCAATGACTGTTAAGCCACTATTGGTTGCTTTGAGGTAATATTCTTCCAACAACGCTGTACGCATCTGAAAACGATCATTGGTGGGAATTTTTATAATACCTTCTTTGCCCAACCCCATGATTCTTGCCGCCCGATCAATACAATAATGGGCTTCTTCCGATACCATGACTGCCAAACGTTCGTTCGTGCCTTCTTCCCAAACATCAGTGGGAGCCTTGGCTACTCTCGCTGCAAGTAAAGCGGTCAAATTAGCCAGTGTACCGCCCGAAGTTAAAAGACCGCTTGAAGTTTCGTCAAAACCTATTTTTGAGGCCAACAAATCACTCAAAAGCCGTTCGAGTGGATTGGAAACGAGCCCCATTTCATATACAGCCATGCCGTTGTTGAGCATCCCTGTCAGAAGTCCCGCCAAGGCAGCTATCGGTAACGGTGGTGATACCTGATGCCCCATATAGCGCGGATGATGAAGATGCGTGGAACGACGCATAATTTCTTCAAATAAGGCCGTCGAATCGTTAGCTCCTTGTTTTAAATCATCCTGCCAAAAACGGAGATTTTCTTGAGGAGGCTGGTAGGGTATGACAGTTTCTAATTGTTGACTTTGTACAGCATTTAGATAATCCGCCAAAGTGTCCACCAATTTGTGGGCTTCTTGGCGAAAATTTTCGGCAGAATAAGCTTCTTGTAGATTCACGGAATACAATTTGAAATAAACCTATAAGGTTTTAGTTTGATGATTAGGTATATACACATGGATAATCTTACAAACCTTATAGGTTTTAAACGAATTTGGAAAGCACAAAGTTGGCAAAACGCTGCCACCTTTTCAAGCCTCTTCCAACTGTCGTTTCCAGCGTTTTTTTAGGATTCGCTCAAAAATCAATAGCAAAAGCAAAGAATTGATACAGAGTAATAAACGCTGAATCATTTTGAGGTCAATACTATTCAGTAAATCTTCAAATCCATTGCCAGCCCCACTGTTATTTGATGGTTGCAATCGCCAAAAAACAAAAGTACCAACGAGTACCAATGCCAAAAGACTCACAAAAAGAAAGGGGAGTATTTGAAGTAAAAAAGGGATTTTATAGCTTGACTGATCGGTTTCCCACTTAGTAAGCAATTTATTTTCAAAAGCCAAAGAAGGGCTTTCCAGCGGCAATACTGCCAAGCTTTCATGCAATTCACGTAACTCATTGAAATACTGCCGATAGTTTTCATCCAAGGCCATCAACTGTTGATGACGTTGGTGAATCTCCGTAGGAGCTATCCCATCCAGTAAATCAAATATTTCGTCGTCTGTGAGTAATTTCATGGTTTTTAATACAAATTTTTTACTTCTGCCCCCAACTGTATGCGTAATACTTCTGCCAAGCGTTTACGCGCACGGTGAAGCTTCACTTTAATCGTTTCAGAAGAAATGGCAGTTATGTCCGCTATTTCATCCAACGAATGTTCTTTTAGATAAAACAACGTAATTATCGTCACATCATCGGGTGAAAGTTGTGCCAAAGCACGTTGAATTTGAGCAAAACGCTCCTTTTTTTGAAGGTTTTGTGTTGTATCCATCACCGAATAAGCCAACGCATGATTTTCGGTGATAGTTTCCGTTGGCTTCTGACGGCGTTTGGCACATAAAGCAGCGTTAAATACAATTCGGTAAAACCAAGTCGTAAATTTAGCAGTTTGATTAAAATCTTTCAAGGCTGCAAAAGCCTGCATAAAAGCATCTTGTGCCGCTTCTTCGGCTTCCTCGCGGTGATTTAAAATTCGATAGGCAACCGTAAAAGCAAAATCCTTATGCCGATGCACCAAGTCTCGGTAGGCCGACTTGTCGCCCGTCTTTATTCGCTCAATGATAGCTATATCTTTCAGATTCTCATTCACAGCAGATTAGATGCACAAAGATGAATGTAGGTTACGGCGAAGGTCGGATTTTTTTCTTGAATAATTTTTGCAGTTTGCTGTAACCTATAGTCGGAGATATTGCATCCTATGGCCAAAAAGAACCAAAACTTTCACTTTAAACTGACACAAAAATGCACTCAGCAGCCATTGCTATTCCGATTGTCGCCATTGTGGGGGGCTTAACTATGATTATTTTTCTACGCTATTTTGAAAATGTAGAGCGAATGGCCATGATTTCAAAAGGTCTGAATCCTTTAGAAAACCTAAAACGCCGACGCATCAGCCCTGACAATACGCTTAGGATTGGATTACTTTTATTTGGAGCAGGAATAGGATTACTGATAGGTAGTATTCTAGAACATCTTATCCATTTTTTTAACGATGGTATTCAAATCTCACTGGTTATGATTTTTGGCGGAGCGGGTTTACTTCTCTCTTACCTGATTCAGATGCGGAATGAGAAAAAAGACCAAGCATAGCAGCTACGTTTTATGCTGAGGCGGTGACTAAAATCATAATTTTTGAATTATATGGATATTTATTTAGATTTTCTAAATCCAACTTCTATATAATATGAGACAATTTGATTCACCCACCGAAAAAGAAGCTTATTATAAAAAACGCCGAAATCGAGGATTGATAGTAGGGGGAATTGGTGCTATGGTATTAGGGCTTGGTTTCCTTATTCAGTATGCTTTATACATGCAGGGTCTCTCTTTCAATGTAGTCATGTACACACTTACCACCATCGGAATCGTTATGGTACTTTATGCTGCTGTTGAAATTTTTGGCTGGTAAGGTTTTAAGGCAACTGTTAAAAAGTAGGAGTTGGTTTGATGCCAACTCCTACTTTTACGTTATAAATCTTCAATCAAGAACAAATGGAAGGGCAGCAAATATGGATCAAGCTCTACATAGTTGTATTCTCCTTTCCAAACGTATTTTGAGCCAGTAAGCAAATCATGAACTATATAATCTTCCCAGCCAGCTTTCCCAATTTTCTGGAGAGGCATTTTTATCCTATTGCCTCGGCGGTTGTATCCATCTAAATTGACAACGCACAAAATTCGATTACCATCAGGGTGGGTTTTGAGGTAGGCAAGCATCTGGTCGTCGTCAATATCGCAGAAAGTAATGTTATTGGTCTGTTGCAAAGCGGCGTTTTCTTTACGTGCTCGGTTTACCTGCGTAATTACATACGTAAGTTTATTTGTATGTTCCCAATCCCAATGTTTGATTTCATACTTTTCTGAATTCCAGTATTCTTCTTTTCCTGGAAATACCTCATGTACCATATATTCAAAAGTAGGACCAAAAATCCCATAATTAGATGACAAAGTCGCTGCCATAAAGTAGCGGATTAGGAAGTTGGGTTCGTGCCCACTTTGGAGTAAAGGTGGGTTAATGTCATGGGTATTAGGCCAGAAATTAGGACGAAAATAGTACTTCATCTCACTCTGGGTCAGCTCGGTCATGTACTCAATAAGCTCTTGCTTAGTAGTACGCCAGGTGTAGTACGTATATGATTGCGTATAACCTCCTTTGGCCAATTGTTGCATTACTTTCGGACGCGTAAAGGCCTCCGCCAAGAAAATCATATCAGGATATTTTTGCTTGGTTTCTGCAATCACCCACTCCCAAAACGAAAATGCTTTGGTATGTGGGTTATCCACCCGAATGATGCGTACACCCCATTCAGCCCATACAAAAATAATGCGCTTTAATTCCTCCCAAAGACTTTGCCAAGCTTCAGTCTCGAAATTGATGGGATAAATATCTTGGTATTTTTTAGGTGGATTTTCGGCGTACTGAATCGTACCATCTGGACGTATTTTAAACCATTCGGGGTGGTTTTTTGCCCAAGGATGATCAGGCGAGCATTGAATAGCCAAATCCATTGCAATCTCCATATCGTGCATTTTACAAGCGGCTACAAGCGTCTTAAAATCCTCTAAAGTACCCAAGTCGGGGTGGATAGCATCGTGGCCGCCCAGCTCAGAACCAATACCATAAGGCACGCCTGGCTCGCTTGGCTGACAGAATACGTTGTTGTTTTTTCCTTTCCGAAATTGTGTTCCAATGGGGTGAATGGGAGGTAAATATAATACATCAAATCCCATTCGCTGAATGCGGGGAAGCAAGTCAATGACATCACGAAAAGTCCCGTGTTCCCCAGGTTCTTTGGCCGCTGAGCGTGGGAACATGGAGTACCAAGTAGAGAACCCTGCTCTGGGGCGATCCACCCATATTTTTAGTTCTTGGTAATTGGTTACATTTTCTCGATCGGGGTATTTTTCAATCCATTCGGCAAACTGTTCACTAATAGCCAAAAGTACGGCTTCGTTGTACTTCTTTTCATTACGAAAAATTTTGATTGTTTCTTGAATGCCTTTTTTATCTTCTTTAGAAGCATGTTTTACTATTTTTTCGAGCAGACTGGCTCCTACCAAAAGTTCGCTATTAACGTGCTGAGCATCCCGAATTTTGAGCGTTATTTCATGTTCCCACGAGGCCAAATGATCTACCCATGCTTCAATCGTATAGTAATAGAAACCTTCTTTTTCGACTGCAAAATGACCTCCCCAGCGATCATTGTTTAAAAAGCGCATAGGTACTTCGCTCCATTTTTTTTCATATTCGTGCTTGTAGCATAGCCGAGCGGCAGTTTTATCGTGTCCATCACAAAAAATGTCAGCCTCTACGTGGATAATTTCTTGCGATACGGCTTTGATGAAAAAACGTCCTCCATCTATTTCAGGAGTTACCCTTTCTACAATTACACGATTTGTTCCTTTTATTTCAGTAAGATTCATCATAGGTTTTGTTTATTTTAGCCTTAAACCTAAAAAAATACCCCGACGTGAACAAATGTCGAGGTAGGCGAATTCATATTTTATTTGCTCTTAAAATCCTATTCTCTGCCTTTCAGTAGGTAAAGCCGTTTTATCTTGAATTAGATCCACTATCATCCTTCCTGCTAATTTTTCTCGTAAGTATTGATTTTCAAGGCGAAGCTTATCGTTTTCTATCCGCAATTTTTCCAGCTCCAGTTGCTGCAATTCATGCTGAAGTAGGGAAGTTTCTCCCAATAAAACTGCCACATTGATTTTAAAGACCTGCGCAATTTGATATAGCCTCGAAAGCGTCAAATCCGTTTTACCACGTTCAATATCACCGTATGCAGTAGTAGATATGCTCAGCGTATCGGCTAAGTTTTCTTGAGATAAGCCATGCTGAAGGCGAAGCAGGCGTATTTTTTCGGCAATGGTTTTCATAATGACTTAAAAACCACAAAAGCCCTGCGAAGGTTCGCAGGGCTTTCATTTGTTGTACTCGTTTGTGGGAGTAAATTATTTCGCAGCAGCAGTATCAACAGCAGCAGTATCAACAGCAGCAGCAGCAGTAGTATCAACAGCAACAGCTGTAGTATCAGAAGTAGCAGCTTCTTCAGTTTTACCGCCACAAGCTGCCAAAGTTACCATACCGGCAACAAATAAGAATGCAAATGCCTTTTTCATTTTTTTGTGATATTTTTAAGGTTTCCTCGACAAAGGTAAAGCCTTTTTTAATGTTTGCAATGATTTTCTTAAAAAAAAATTAAAAAATCATTAAAAGTAAAATTGTTTCTTGAAAAACTACCATTTTCAGTTTCTTTACTACGATAATTGGGATAAAAACACTGATATTTCTAATACTTTTTTTAATAAATCGTCTTGTATCTTATTGAATCCAAAGCGATTTTAGAAATAGTTTTTCACCTAATTTCAGAGGCCTCGCACGATTTGCCGAAATAATTCATGGCTCTGATTTAAAGTGTTGGGATTTCATTTGTTGAGGAGATTTAGGCTTACTACGGATTTTTGCTGTCTTCCAAAATCTTCATCGCCGCTTCCAAATACATTTCCGAATCCTGCTTAAAATAGGGACCTACTTTTTGAGGGGATTCTTTGTGGCCAAGACGCACGACAACGGCATTTTTGGAGGGAATCGCCCAAATCAACTGTCCCAAAAGTCCTCTCATACTTGTAGTCTCCATACCTTTGTAAGGTTGCATCCAAAACTGAAAACCGTAGGTTTGAAGTGGTTGATTGGTCTTGGGGTCTTTGAGATATGAAGCAGGACTCAATGCCTCATTCATGTATTTTTCAGGAATCACTTGCCGTCCTTTCCAATTGCCTTTCCAGAGCATCAAATGCCCAAAACGAGCGTAATCACGGGCTGTAGGGGCAAAGCAGCAAAATGCTTTTTCGCGACCTTTAGGCTTATCCAACATCCAGAGGGCATCTGTTTCACTGCCTATGAGTTGAAATAACTTTTCAGAAGCTAAGTCTGCAATTTTTTTGTTATAGACTTTTTCCAAAATTAGCCCTAGCACTTGGGTATCACCACTTCGATATTCAAATTCTTTGCCTGCGGTTTTTTCCACTTTGAGTTCATCAATCACCTTGGCGATATCTTCTCCATAATAGCCATACGCATTGTTGCTAAAAACGCTCCTGTCTTTTTCATGCCAATTGAGTCCAGAACTCATTGTCAAGCAGTTACGAACAGTGATTTTATTTTTCCCACCTTCCGAAAATGAGCCAAGATAATGTGCAATCGGTTCATGCAGTCCTTTGATTTTATTTTCATTGAGTGCAATACCCACTAGCATAGAAATAACACTTTTTGAAGCTGAAAAAGACTGACTCAGGGTTTTGGTATCGTAATTTTCCCAATAACGTTCGTATTTGAGTTTCCCATCTTGAAACACCAAAAAGGCCGTTGTTTGATATTTTTCCATTGTGTCCAATAAGTTTTGGGGAACCACCGACTTGTTAAAAAAAGAGTCTAAAGGCCAAGGTTCGGGCCGAGTAGAGGCTAACACTTGGCGCGTAGGGTGCTGTTTGTAGTCCAAAATATCAACTTCTCCTCGCTGCACATAGTTACGAATGTGGACAAACGGCGGCGTATAGGTTAATCCCGTTCCAAAGAGAATAATTCCTACTAAACCAAAAAGAGAATGGCGGAATAGTCTTTTCATGTAAGCTAAAAGTAAGTAGAAGGAGCAAGTTCCTGATTTATTAGGTAAGGTTTAAAAGTACAAGACCTTCGCAAAGCAAATATAACCACTGTTATGTATGAAATATCATTTATTTGTTACGTTAGCAATTCTTTTTACCCATAAAAGCTTGGCACAAGAAACCTACGCCGAAAAACTTGGCTATCCCAAAGGCAAGAAAGTAATCATTTTTCATATTGATGACGCAGGGATGTCGTATGAAGCCAACCAAGGTACGATTTTGGCTATGGAAAAAGGCGTAGCCAATTCTACCAGTGTGATGATGCCCTGCGGATGGGTGCCCGCTTATATGAAATATCTTCAACAAAACCCCACCACCGATGCAGGCGTACACCTTACGCTTACTTCAGAGTGGAAGGGCTATCGTTGGTTTCCGCTTTCAGGCAAAGAAAAAGTGCCTGGGCTATTGGATAAAGAAGGAGCCATGTGGTCGAATGTACCCGATGTGGTAAAACACGCCACCGCCGATGAGGTCGAGACAGAAATCCGTGCACAAATTGCACGTTTTCGTAGCTTTGGCGTGGAGCCGTCACACATTGACTCGCACATGGGAACACTATTTGGTTCTCCCGCTTTTACCGAGCGTTATATCAAAGTAGGTATCCAAGAAAAAATTCCTGTCATGCTTCCAGGCGGACATGCCACATTGATTGCTAAAGAACGCAACAGCCCCGCTCAGGAAATTCAACAATTTCAGCAAATAGGAAAAATGCTCTGGAATGCGGGCTTGCCTGTTCTGGATGATTTATTTGCCGATACTTATGGCTGGAAACTTTCCGCTGGTACGCCCAATACCGAAGAAAATTTGCGTAAAATGAAAACGCAAAAATACATGGAACTCCTAAAAGAGGCCAAGCCTGGTATCACGATGGTCATCATGCACTGCGCTGCCCCAAGCGATAATTTTAAAGAAATTACCGACTCATGGCCTACGCGCTACGGTGATTTTTGGGCGATGCTTGACCCCGAACTCAAGACATTCCTTGACAAAGAAGGCATTGTCCTGACCACTTGGCGTGAAATGCGCCAACGACGGGCAAAAGTGAAATAGTTTTAGTTTATCAGTCTTCAGTAGACACTAAAAAAAGAAATCTGCTTACTGAAGACTGTCAAAAACTTTACGATAAGTCTGTATCTTTCCGTCATTTGCACTGAAAATCAACTGATTTCCGACCTGCTGTACATCCCGAATATCACCTACAAGATTCAATCCTGATTGATATTGAGGCAGATATTCAAAATCGCCTTTGCCATTTCCGCGTAATAGAGTCCCGTAATTGGCGTCGGTTTTACCGATTCGAATACGAAATTTGGATTGGTTTCCTGCTAATAGAATATCGGTTTTTCCATCTCCATCAAAATCGCCTGCAACAATGGCGTAAATGGGAGAGGTTTGTGCAGCCAAAGGCAGTGCTTGAAACGTCAGATTTCTTTTGTTGTTCCATAAGATGCCCGATTGGGTTTCTTTGAGAATTAATTTGGTGGCGCGAGCC
>JBDHXS010000158.1:0-11305 GCA_039810845.1 Runella sp.
CCCCGAAGGAATCGAAGCAACACCGTAGGCTACAAAGAACGCAAAAGGCAAAAAACCCGCTAATCCAATGCTCAAATCAAAACTATCAACGATGTCGGGAATGATAGGCCCCAGAATATTGCTGAGAAAAGAAATAACGAAGAAAATGAGGAAGATAAGAAAGACGATGAAGGTGTTGCTTTTCATGGAGTTGGATTTACGATAATCGTACAAAATGGTTTTTTACCACTAAGACACAAAGTAAGGAAAGGAAATGTAGATTTCTTGAGAATCTTTGTGCAAATCTTTGAGTTCTTTGTGGTTAATATGGATACACTAAACTTTTACCTTTAAATCTTGCGACACCAATGCAGCGGCACCCAAAAGAGCAATGTTATCATTTTGCGACTGAAATATCTTTAAACGTTTGAGTGATTCTGGAAAAGCAAAATCATCGAGTGCCTCCAGCATACCTGCCTTAAACAAAGGATATGCTTTGGCAATAGACCCCCCCAATACAATGGCTTCGGGGTCATATACATACATGACGGCTTTGATGGCAAAACCCAAATGTACCCCAAATTCAGCCCAAAGGCTTAGGGCTTTTTTGTCGCCTGCAAGTGCTGCTTGATTGGCCTCCAAGGCACTGATGCCGTGGATGGAATCAAAGAAATTGCTACCTGCATAATATTCAAAATTATGTTCGCGGTAAGGCAATAATCCAATTTCTCCAGCGCCACAATTATTGCCCGTATAAAGCTGATTATCAATGATAATGCCCGATCCTAAGCCCGTTCCAATAGTCATACCTACTACCGAATTGAAATCTTTTGCCATCCCAAAAAGGTGTTCGCCTAAGGTAAAACAATTTACATCGTTGTTGACAGAAACGGGTAGGTTAAACTCTTCTTCCAAAATGTATTTTAATTCTACTTTTTCCCAAGAAGGGATATTGGTGACATTATACACGATACCGCGCTCTACATCTACCACCGAAGGCACACCAATACCAATGCTACCGACGGGGTATTGGGTCAACGGTTTGATTAAATCAATTAGCTGAGCCAAAGTGGACGACAACGATTCCTTTTTCTGAAGCATAATCGTACTTTGCTGGATAATCGAACCGTTGCTTTCGACCCCCGCTTTTACCTTTGTACCACCTAAATCTACACCTATTTTCATATTTTACTATTTTTAGAAACGCACTAATAATTTCTCTTATGTGATATGCTATTTTTCCACTTTTACCGTTCGACTCCCTCTACCAGAGGCATCAAAACTCCGTAAATTGATGGTGGTGGTGGCTTTGATTCCACTCTGATAAATATGCGATTTTTCAGTAGGTTCGCTGCCATCGGTGGTGTATCGGATGGTCAATCCCGGAAAAGCTATATTGGCTTGTACTGTACCATTTTCTACGATAGCTCCAGGTAAAGGAATTCGGTAGTTGTAGCCGCCATTGAGATATCTCAGTCTTGGTAAATCTTTGTGTGCAAGTGTATTAGCAAAAATATTCCAACTGGTTTGAATGGCTTTTTCGCGGGCGTTGCGGTCGGCCATATTTTCCCAAGGACGTTCGGCACTCCAAGCACTTTCGGCAAAGCCCATCAGTTTTGGCAAAGTATAATACTCCATCATGTCGCGGCCTTTGAGGGTTTCGCCCCACAGTTGACATTCCACACCGATAATATTTTTCCTCGCTTCTGGTTTGAGGCGTTCTACTTTGTCAAATACCATCGGTTTGCCCATGCTATTGGTATATGTCGTTTTAAACATATCATAAGGCGCAAAGGTGTAGTTGTCGTGGGTATCAACAAAGCCTGCCCAATAAAGTCCGGGTTCTTTGGGGTCGTTGTTGTAGGCCAAATCAAAATAGAAGTTGGTGACATTGCAAAGCACCACAGGGTAGCCGGCATTGGCCAAACGATAGCCCAAATCAGGGTCATAGACGTTGTTCCAGACGTAGGGAATTACATTTTTACCTGCAAATTCGGGGTTTACTTGTAGCGTACCTTTACTGTCTTTGGTCAATGCAATTTCTTCCCAACCATGAACTTGAAGCCCTCGTTTTTGTAACCGAGGCAACAGTCGGCGAATAAAGTAGGCATGGAGATTATGAAAATCACCGATGCTTGGATCTTTTTTTAGAAGTTCTTGCGCCCACAGAGATTGTGTCCAGGCACCTGCAGCCACTTCGTCGCCACCGATATGGAAGAGGTCTAAGGTAAGCCCCGCTTCTTTGTACATTTTGATGATTTCATCGGTGACTTTTTCATAAAAATGATAGGTGGATTCTTTGGTGACATCCACCACGTTGTCTTTATATCCCTGTGCCGACAAATATACCGATTTATCATTAGGGTCAATTAGGCGGTATTCGTTGGCTTCATTTTGTTTCCCTTCTTTCATCAACCGCTCATACCGTGCTTCCATTGCTTTGATAGCTGCGTGGGCGTGTCCTGGAAGGTTTACTTCGGGAATGATTTTGATGTGACGTGCATGAGCATATTTCAAAATCTCAATAAAATCGGCTTTGGTATAAAATCCACTACCATGTTTGCCTTTGTCGTAGGCGATAGGCCCAGAGCCGTAGCCAGGGTGTAAGGCCGCATTTTTGTAAGAAGAAATGTGTTGTCTTTGCGCACCTACTTGGGTCAGTTCGGGCAAACCTTCGATTTCTAAACGCCAGCCTTCATCTTCGGTGGTATAGAGCAAAAAATGGTTGAGTTTGTAAAAAGCCAAGACATCGAGTAGGCGCAAAATGCTTTCTTTGGTTTGAAAATTACGACTTACATCAAGCTGCATACTGCGAAAATGGAAACGTGGCGCATCTTCGATTTGAACATACTCCAAGCCCATTAACGACGATTTTTTGGTGTAGACCTCGGTAGGTATCATCGAAACAAGGCTCTGCGTTCCGTAAAACACGCCAGCTGCATCACTTCCAACGATCGTAATACCACTGTCGTTGATAGTAAGCTGGTAAGCCTCTTTGTCGGTTCCATTGACGGCCACTTTCCCCGTTTGTAACGAAATGGTATTGGCAGCGGGAGCGGCACTTTTTATCGTAAAATCCCTACCTGTCATCTCTTTGAGGCGTTGGGCCAGCAATTTGGCTTCGTTCTCTAACCCTATTCCATAATGAATGGGAATCGAAGTGGTTAAAGTAAATGTACCTTTGCCTACTGTCACCTTGACGGGTGTCGGTATCACTTTGAGCAACTGACTGGGGGGCAAAGCACTTACTTCCAAATTTTCTTTGTATCGTTGCTCATGAGTGGTAATTGGAACTTGGTCGTTAGAGCCACGAAGTAGTTGTTCTTTTTTTGTAAAAGGTACTATGATACATTGATCAAGCTGAACAATTTGGGTTTCTTTGCCTTCTTTGTCATAAAATACAAAGTAGAGTCCCATTGGCGCATCGGTTTCTTTGATAACTCCTTCTGTGCCTTTGTAACTTACGGTCAATGAATCGCCTGGAGCCAGCTGAAAGCCTTTATTGGGACTCATTTTGTACCAATCTCCGTTGAGATGTTCGAGACTGGCAGGTTGAGCAGTAGGGGAGGGCGTAAGCGGGCGGGGTGCCATGTTAAAAAATAAAGCCCAGCTGCTATCGCCTAACGTGAGTGTTCCGTTGTTTTTTAGATAAAATCTGGCTTCAAAGGCGTCGTTGGGGCCTACAAAATTGCTAACTAACTCCCATGAAACGGCAATTTTGCTCGCTTGGTCAAAATCGCCTTGAGGACTTGATTTACAGCCTTGAAGCATCAAAAAAATGACCCAGACACAAGCGATGGAAGAAATATTGCGCATAAATAGATAGGTTTAATAGCCCTAATAATACTGTGGCTCGTATTAAAAATACCACTGGTTACAGAAGTAATTTTTAACATTCCCCTAACTTGTTTTTTTGATGATAACCCAACCAAATCGACTCATTTCGCTGGATGCCCTCCGTGGATTTACCATTGCCGCTATGCTCATGGTGAATTTTCCAGGGAGTGACGAACACGTCTTTTTTACTTTGCGCCATACCAAGTGGAACGGACTTTCTTTTACCGATTTAGTTGCTCCGATTTTTCTATTTGTGGTAGGTGTTTCGATTGTTTTTGCCTATTCTAAACGTAAACAAGATGGTAGCCCAAAGGGGGGGGTATATAAAAAAATCGTCATTCGTTCCTTGAAAATATTTGCTGTAGGGATGTTTTTGAACCTGATGCCCAATTTTGATTTCAGCGATATTCGTTGGACAGGCACGCTACACCGCATCGCATTTGTATTTTTGGGTTGTGCTATTTTGTTTCTAAATACGGATTGGAAACAACAGGCTTGGGTTTGTGCTCTTATTTTGGTAGGGTATTGGTTGGCATTGACGCTTGTTCCTACGCCGGGTGTCGGTAAAGTCATGCTCGAGCCAGGTGTAAATCTTGTGGCATGGTTTGATAGTAAATTTCTGCCTGGTAAAATGTGGCAGGGGACATGGGATCCAGAGAGTATTTTGAGTACGTTCCCTTCCATTGCCTCAGGTATCACGGGGATGTTGGCGGGGCGGTTTTTGCAAAACGATTTCACGCCTAACGAAAAAGTGAATTATCTGATGACGGCGGGCGTGTTTTCGGCGGCCTTGGGATACTTTTGGGGATTGGGATTTCCAGTCAATGAAAACCTTTGGACCAGTTCATTTGTGCTGGTGACGTCGGGTTTTGCCTGTTTGCTGTTGGGGGCTTTGTATTTCATGGTGGATATTTTGGGTAAGACTAAAGGCACGCAAGTAGGAATCATCTTTGGAGCGAATGCTATTGCGGTATATGTTTTAGGAGATATTTTAGCACTGTTTTTTTACGGAGCGAAGTTTGATGAATATTCGCTCAATCAGCACACAGTCAATGGGTTAGTTAGCATGGGTGTTGCCCCCAACTTAGCCAGCCTGATCTATGCGCTGTTTTTTGTCTCGGTCAATTTTATCCCTGCTTACCTTCTTTATCGGAAAAAGATATTTATCAAATTGTAAGAGGCAGTTAATCGTTATCCGTTAACCGCCTGATAGTTACATTCAATACTAATTTATTGCTTTATGCATCAATGTTCTGTTGTTTTAAAATGTAAGCTGTCGTTGGGAACTTCTGTTTTTCACGAGGCTGCCTGGCGGTTTATTATTTTTCTGTTTTTCAGTTTTCTTACTTGCAGCACTTCTTTTGCCCAAAAGCACAAGAAAGTGAAAATCGGCATGTTCACGGATGTCCATGTGCCTACCATGCACGATGCCAAAGAGCGTATTACGGCATTTATGGACAGCATGAAAACTGCCAAACCCGATTTTATTATTGAATTGGGCGATTTTGGAACACCCGCCCCAAAATATGCCTACGGGTTTGAGATTTGGAATACCTATGCTGGCTCCAAATACCACGTTATCGGAAATCACGAAATGGACGGAGGATTTTCTCTACAGCAAGCACTGGCTTACAGAAATATGCCTTCTTCGTATTATTCATTTGAAAAAAATGGTTTCTATTTCATTGTGCTGGACGGCAACGACAAAAAATCGCCTGATGTGAAAGGTTACCAAGAGCATTTAAACCCGCCTCAAATTGCGTGGTTAAAAGAAGAACTGACAAAAGCCAAAGGTCCCATCGTCGTTTTTTCGCACCAAGGCTTGGGAAACGATGGCGTGGACAATGCCGCCGAAATCAGGGCCATCTTGGAGGCGCACAACGCCCAAGCCAAGAAAAATAAAATCATGGCCAATTTTTATGGACATATTCATTATGACCGTGCAGATAATATCAATGGAATCTGGTATATCTGCATCAACTCTATGTCTTATAAGTGGCTGGGCGAAGAATATGGGCATGTTCGGTACAGCGAGCAGGTGGACAAAGACTTCAAATGGATTAAATACACTGCCCCCTACAAAGACCCCTTGTTTACAGTTGTCGAAATTTCAACGAAAGGCACTATTACTATATCAGGCAAAAAATCAAAGTGGGTAGGGCCATCACCGCAAGAAATTGGTTTTCCAGTAAAAAATCCTGAATACGAAATCCCTGAGATTAAAGCCAGAACTTTGAAAGTAAAAATGTAGAATGTATCACGTTCAGACCTTCAAAACTATAAAAATAATTGGTCGTCCTACAAATGTAATGCTGTTTCCGGGTCAAACGTGCCGTCAGACCATTATTTTGCAAATACCTAACCACTGACCATTAACAATTTACCATTTCTGAGTATGAAAAAACTACAACTACTTGTTTGTCTTTCCATAATGACGTGGCTCCACGGCTTTGCCAAAACCATTGATATTTCTAATGCTCGTATTTATACTACCATCACCGACAAACAAATCTTACTCAGAAGCATAGAAGTCTTACAACAAGAAGTAAAAAAACGGAGCCAACTTGAATGGGGAGTTATCAATAAGTTTGCTGCCAATAACAACCAACCCATAGTGGGCATTGCTTTAGAAAACGATTTGTCGGGCTTTCCATCTAAGGTCAGAGATGAGATTAGGAAATTGCCCTCTATTGCAAGTGAGGGCTTTAAGTTGTTGGTTTTCCGAGAAACCAAGGTCGTACTCATCGTGGGTAAAGATGCGCGTGGTGTGTTGTACGGAGTCGGCCGGTTGTTGCGAAAAATGGAAATGACACCGAATCAAGTTTTGATTTCGGATGATTTGGCGTTGGCAACGAGTCCACGTTACCCTGTTCGCGGACATCAGTTGGGGTATCGCCCCAAAACCAATGCCTACGATGCCTTTACAGTGGCTCAGTTTGACCAGTACATTCGAGAATTGGCACTTTTTGGTGCCAATAGCATCGAAATTGTGCCTCCCCGCACCGACGACGACGCCACGAGTCGGCATATGAAATTGCCCGCTATTAAGATGGTAGCCGAACAAGCACGGATTTGCAAAGAATATGGGCTGGACGTTTGGATGTGGTATCCCAACATGGGGTCTAACTACACACATCCCGATTCCATTCAAAAAGAACTGCAAGAACGCCACGAAGTATTTTCTGCGGTTTCAAAATTAGATCACGTTTTTGTACCAGGTGGCGACCCTGGCGACTTAGAGCCCGACGTATTGTTTGCATGGCTCGAAAAAATGTCAGTGGTTTTGAAAAAATACCATCCCAAAGCCAAAATTTGGGTGTCTCCTCAAGTGTTTCGACCGACAAAAAAATGGTTTGATGCTTTTTATGTCCACGTCAATAAAGCCTATCCGTGGTTTGGGGGCGTGGTTTTTGGCCCTTGGGTCAAAATGCCCGTGCAGGAAATCCGACGCGTGGTAAATGCTGCTATTCCGATTCGACATTACCCTGATATTACCCACAATTACAGTTCACAATACCCCGTTCCGCACTGGGATTTGGCCTACGCCATGACCCTCGGACGAGAGAGCATCAACCCGCGCCCACACGACGAAAAAATCATTCATAATGCCTTGGACGAATACGGTGTAGGAAGCATTAGTTATTCTGAAGGCACCAACGACGATGTAAATAAATTTGTATGGAGCGACCAAGACTGGAATCCCGAAACACCCGTCATAGAAACCTTACGCGATTATGCGCGGCTATTTTTTGGAGTTGAATACCAAGAGTCTATTGCCCAAGGGATTGTAGCATTAGAGGATAATTTGAAGGGAACTCTGCTAACCAATGAGTCAATTCCTCGGACGTTGATGCAATGGCAAACCATGGAAGAAAATGCACCCATAGAAATTTT
Organism: Runella sp.; assembly: GCA_039810845.1. Taxonomy (GTDB): domain Bacteria; phylum Bacteroidota; class Bacteroidia; order Cytophagales; family Spirosomataceae; genus Runella. Next base: position 7,711 of record JBDHXS010000158.1, read on the forward strand.
GCAAAATCCTCGTTTTCAAATGGGACTGATTCGGGCCTATTATGATGCCTACACACGCCGCCGACTAATGTACGAAACAGAAGTAGAGCAGGAGGTAAAAGATATTTTGGGAAGAGTACGTTCGGGAAGTTCTCTGGCGACTATTCAGCGAGCGAAAACTACGCTGGAAAAAGCTTGGCAATCTCCCATCCTGCCCGATTACCGTCGAAAATGCTTTTCACTGGCCGATTCTCTATACAAAAGTATTGGAGCGCAGTTGACAATCAAGCGCCATGGAGCGATGTCGGGGCGTGGTAATTTTGTGGATAATATTGACATTCCGCTCAATGATGCACCTTATCTGTTGGATCAATTGGCGAAAATTGAAAAAATGGGCAGCGAATCGGATCGGTTACAGAAAATTGACCAACTGCTTCGTCGCACTGACCCAGGCTTGGGCGGATTTTACGACCATTTCGGTTCGCCCGAAAGTTGGTATCGGGTAGTACAGGAAATTCCGTGGGAAAAAGACCCAGGCAGTTTGCAATCGCCACGCATTGGGTTTGGCGTGGGTTTGGTAGGCGAAGAATGGGTGGATGAAATTAAAGCCACAGGTTTTAAAGGGCAAGTTACACCGCGTGTGTGGATGAAACAAGCCAAAACGCTCTATGACCAACCTTTAAAAATAGCTTACGATGAACTCGACCCGCAGTCGTCGTACCGAATGAGGATTTCATACACAGGGCGTTTCCGCTCACGGATGAAACTCACCACTGACGATGGCTCTGTCATTCACGATTTTCTTCAAACAGGCGAGCAGCCCCTTTTTGAATTTGATGTTCCCCAAAAAGCAACTGCCGATGGAAAAGTGACGTTTATCTGGAACTGCGGCGAAGGCGAGCGAGGCTCACAGGTGACGGAGATTTGGCTGATGAAGAAGTAAAACTCCCCATTTTAAATGACCATGAAACAGTTATTATATACCCTCTTTCTACTTACCAGTTGGCAATCGTTTGCCCAAACTACCGCTAATGGAACGGTTTATCAGGACCTCAATAAAAACGGACAAAAAGACGCTGGTGAGCCATCCATTCCGAATATATGTGTTTCCAATGGGAAAGAAGTGGTTAAGACCGACAAAAACGGCAGATGGACATTGCCCGTAGGCGATGATACAGGCTTTTTTGTCATTAAGCCTGCTGATTATGCCGTCCCTTTGACAAGTGATAATTTACCGAAACATTATTACCTGCATAAACCCAACGGCTCGCCTTCGGCCAAATCGGAGGGTGTAGCACCCACAGGAGCTTTGCCCATTTCCATTGATTTTCCGTTGTGGAAACAAAAATCCGAAAAGCAATTTTCGGTGCTGTTGTTTAGTGATACGCAGACGCGGGGTTTAGCGGAAGTCAATTATGTGACGCGTGATGTGGTTGAAGAGTGTATTGGAACAAAGGCACGTTTTGGTATTTCATTGGGCGATATTGTCGCCGATGATCCAAACTTATTTGCCGAAATCAACGGTAGTATTGGGCAAATCGGTGTACCTTGGTATAACATCTTCGGCAATCATGATTTTAACCGTGGCGCTACTGATAATCAATTTAGTGATGAAACGTTTGAGCGTTTTTATGGCCCAAGTACCTATGCTTTTGAAGAAGGACAAGTGGCATTTATTGGGTTAAAAAATGTTTATTTCAGCCCAGATGGTAAATACAAAGGTCATTTTACAGAAGCACAAATTGATTTTGTTAAAAATTACCTTGCCCACATACCCAACGATAAATTAGTCATTTTGCTGATGCACATTCCGATTGTGATTTGCGACAATAGAAAAGCGATTTTTCAGCTCATAGAAAAACGCCCATATACGTTTTCGACGTCTGGACATACGCACACCATGATTAACTTTGAGGTTGATGAAAAGTACAGTTGGACTGCTGCTACTCCACATCATCATTTTGTCAATGCCACAATTTCGGGAAGTTGGTGGTGTGGGCTGAAAGACGAAACAGGCATTCCACACGCAACCATGAATGACGGTACTCCTAATGGATATTCTGTTTTGACATTTGACGGCAATCAATATTCCATTCGCTTCAAAGCGGCTCGCCGGCCAGCCGATTATCAGATGAATATTTATTGGCCTGATGAACTTACGAAAGCACAATTGGATACCACGCATTTGCGGGTGAATGTATTTGCAGGATCGGTTCGCTCCAAGGTAGAATTTCAATTGGCAGGTCAAGAAACTTGGATTCCTTTACAGCTCACTCCCCAGCGTGACCCTGGCAATATGGTGATGTTTCAACAAAGTGCGTATTTGGACGCAACTGTTAATGATACAAAGCTTGATAAAATATTTGGTTGGAGTATGGACAAACCAAGTATCTCAACCCATATTTGGCAGGGAAATGTACCTACTGATTTACCCACAGGAACACATCGAATCATCGTTCGTACCACCGATTTGTTTGGACAGACCTATACTGCTCATCGGATTTTTAGGATAAGATAAAGAAGGTTATAACCAACCTTCTACCAGTTCTTCCCATTCCTGCTCCAACGAATACGTGGGCATTTCGGTACGAGCGCGGCGATACCAATAGCCTGCATTCCATTGATCTCCTTCTTTGCGGTGTAGGTACGCATGCAGGCGGTCATAGTCGCGGGTTCCTTCGCGCGATTGGGCTATATCGTGGGCTTTGTCCCAATTCCCTTTGGCATCGTACCAGAGCGCTTGTACTAAAATAGGATATTGGGCAGAGGGCTGGGCTTCATTAAGCGAAGCCTTCAAGTCTTTTAGCGTCATCTTGTTATCAAAATTAGTGGCTTGTTTTCTCTTATTACAAAAAATGGAAAACCTGATTTTGCTCATCTTTTTTCAATAAGTGCATTAGTACTTTTGCCATACACTATTGATAAAATAATCTCAATTTTATGTATATTCTTGTATTTTTCGTATCCCATTGGTATTTATCTCTTTTAATGCAAACTTTCTTTTTGCACCGCTATGCGGCTCATAAAATGTTTACGATGAGTCCGTTTTGGGAAAAGTTTTTTTACACGCTTACTTTCGTTTTTCAAGGTTCGTCATTTTTGAGTCCTTATGCTTACGGAGTGATGCACCGACTTCATCATGCTTATGCCGATACCGAGGAAGATCCTCATTCTCCCAGTTTTTCGGCAAGTTTGTTTGATATGATGTGGAAAACCAAAAATTATTACAACAATATTTTACACCGAGAAGACGCAATCCCAGCTAAATTCAAAAAAGATGTTCCCCATTGGGCATTTATGGAAAAACTGGGAGACTATTGGACGATTCGTATCGGTTGGGGCGTACTTTATACCTTGTTTTATATCCAATTTGCCACTGCTTGGTGGATGTTTTTATTATTGCCCATTCACTATTTAATGGGTCCCGTTCACGGTGTTATCATCAACTGGTACGCACACAAATACGGCTACACCAACTTCAAAGTAAACGATACAGCCAGGAATTTGCTTCCTTTCGATTTTCTGATGATGGGCGAATCGTACCACAACAATCACCACAAACTCGGTGGCCGTGCCAATTTTGGTGTAAAATGGCACGAATTTGACCCCACATTTC
>JBDHXS010000159.1:0-11267 GCA_039810845.1 Runella sp.
TTTTTATCATTACGGAGTAAAATCAGCAACACCATGCATCGCAATTTTAAATTAATCATTGAAACCCTTACCATATTTATATTGATAAGCATCTCGGCGGTACTGTTGCATCATCTTCCTATGAATGAGACGCTACGTTATGTGCTTTACGGACCGCTTTTACTTTTTCAGGGACTATGGTTTTATCGCTTTTATATCGTTGGGCATGAGGCCTCACACAAAAAGTTATTCCCTCAAAATGAGTATAAAAATGATTTTTGGGGAACCATTGTGTTGCTACCTATTATGGTTCCCATCAATGTTTATCGAAAAATCCACTATTTTCACCATGGATTCAACCGAAAAGATGTACATACCTCTGCCCTTGATACATTTGTGGTAAAAAAAGAGCCTTCTCAATTCCATAAAATCTATCACTATGTGGTTTGGTATTTGAGCGTTTTTTTCGGCGGTTTCTTTATTCATTCATTGGTATCGGTTGTTTTATTTTTGTTTATCCCTCCCCAAATCACCACTAAAATTTCGCCTGCTTTTAAAAATTGGGCTATGCGTGACCAGCTGAAAGCGATTGCACTGTTTTCAATCGGGGTCTTGCTGCATGTATCGGTTTATTATGTGTTTGGTAAGGAAATCTATCTCTATATTTTGGGTTACCCCATGTTGTCTTTTGCGTGGGTTTTATCGTTGCTAGTCTATATTTTTCATTACGATACCACCATTGGCGACAGTGTTCGTTACAATGTCCGCTCTGTAAAGCGAGTACCAGTGATATCTTGGATTTTGATGAATTTCAACGAACATGCTACGCACCATCAGTACCCCAATATTCCTTGGTACGAATTGCCCCAAAAACACCACGAGTTGCCCCAAGAATTTGATGAACGCAATCAACAAACCCGTAATTTTTTCGTTGCTATTTTAAACCAATTGAAGGGTCCCAACATCGTTCATGAACACCATCATTAGAAAAGCCGTACCAGAAGATGCCTTGTCAATGGTATCTATCAAGAATCAACTTCCTTTGAATTTTACAGATGGCAGCGTTTCAACAGGTGGATTTTTGTTAGGAACGGATGTGGCTACTTATCAAAAATACATCAAAGAAGCTTACTGCTTAGTAGCTGAATCAGAGGGCTGTGTCGTGGGATTTGGCATTATTTTTCCTGATACACTTTTACGTGAATCAGAAATTTGGCAAAAAAGGCATGAAGTAGATTGGCTTATTTATCTGCCCGATTATGAACCCCAATGGCTATGCTATTTTGAACAGTTAGCCTTTTTGAAAGGACACAAACGAGCTGTATTGGTATTGGCTTACAACTTAGTGAAATGGCTCTTTGATTTAGGTTATACGACCCTTTTTACGACCACCGTCAACAAACCAATTCTTAATTTGGCCGCAATTCCATTTATTGAAGTGGTAGCAGGTAAAAAAGTAGGGAATATTGATGAAATATATCCCACAATAGGACATATCAACTCGGATATTTATTTGATAGAAGCGGCTCATTTTTATCAAAAAACAGAAACTCACTGGCTTTATCCATTTTTTAAAGAACATACGATTGTGCTGTAAAGCTGCCCATCAAAGGTACTTCCAAAATCCCCACATTTTCCGAGTTTTCAAATAATCAAGATTTTGATCATTGGTATAAGCCTCGCGTTCAAAACTAATGTTCCGATAAGCGCGATACCGATGACGGTATTGCACCCATCTCACCAAAAATTCGAGTAAGTACCAGGCATAAAACAAAATCAGTCCCATTTCTATTTGTTGACGCAAATGAATCTTTTCGTGATTAATAAGCCAAGCGGGGGGATTGGGCTGTTTGAAAAATACCCATGGAAATAGAGTAAGCCCACCTACCCAAAGAAAGGGAACATGAACGGGAATCATAGGTAAATGAAAGCGCTTTATCATGAATTCTTGAAAAATTTGACTTCCTTTAATGAAAAACCTAATTTTAGGACGCTTTCATAGTTTGTTTGGGGTGAAAAGTTAAGGGTTATGAACAAAATCTCATAATCACATATAAAATCAAAATAATTTTCAGCTATTAATTGACTCATTATCAATTACTTTAATATTTATGCGTCTTTCAGCCAATCTCCTTAATGTTTTTGATCACACCATCAACTTTGCTGATATTGAAATCGAGGACAAGCGAATTATCAATGTAAGTGTGCTGGGAGGCGAAAGGGCTAATCATACTTATGTTATGCCTGGTTTCATAGACGCTCACGTACACATCGAAAGCTCAATGTTAACCCCAGCGCAATTTGCTCGATTAGCAGTAGTACATGGCACTGTAGCGACCGTGTCAGATCCACACGAAATTGGTAATGTGCTGGGAGTAAAAGGGGTAGAATATATGATTGAGGATGGTAAGCGTGTACCATTCAAATTCTGTTTTGGTGTACCATCATGCGTACCTGCAACCACTTTTGAGACAGCGGGGGCTACTATTTCAGTAAAAGAAGTTCGTCAGTTGTTGGCCTTGAAAGAGATTGGTTACTTGGCCGAAATGATGAATTTTCCGGGCGTTCTCAACGAAGACCCAGAGGTAATGATGAAAATTCAGTTGGCAAAAGCCTTTAACAAGCCCATCGATGGACACGCACCAGGCTTACGAGGCGAAGCAGCAAAAAAATACATTGCAACAGGTATCAGCACCGACCATGAATGTTTTACTTATAGAGAGGCCTTGGACAAACTTCAGTTAGGGCTTGATTATGTGCTTATTAGAGAAGGAAGCGCGGCCAAAAACTTTGAGGCATTGATTCCACTCATGGCGGAGTATGCTACGCGTTTAATGTTTTGCTCCGACGACAAACACCCTGACAATCTTGTAGAAGGGCATATCAATCAACTGGTAAAACGAGCTTTAGCCAAAGGTTACAAGCTTTTTGATATTCTAAGGGCTGCTTGTCTCAATCCTGTGTTGCATTATCGTCTCCCCGTTGGGCTTCTTCGAGAGGGCGATTCTGCCGATTTCATTGTGGTTGATAATCTCGAAGACTTTAACATTCTCGAAACTTATATCAACGGGCAAAAAGTAGCCGAGCGTGGCGTATCTTACATTCCTGATTTGCGTAGTCCTATTGTGAATCAGTTTGATTGCCCGCTGTGTCAGCCAGTTGACTTAGCCATCCCTGCCCCTTCCGACAATCTGACCATCAAAGTGATTGAAGCATTGGATGGTCAACTCATCACCAACTCGTTAGCGTTTCTTGCTCGTGTAGAAAACAGACAAATTGTGGCCGATGTTGAAAGAGATATTCTAAAAATAGTAGTCATAAATCGCTACCATCAAGCTCCTGTATCAGTGGGGTTTATCAAAAATTTCGGTTTAAAAGAAGGTGCTATTGCTTCCTCGGTAGCCCACGATTCGCACAATATCATCGCTGTGGGCTGCGATGATGACAGTCTTGCTTATGCTATCAATTTAGTCATCGAAGCAAAGGGGGGAATTAGTGCAGTAGAGGGAAAAGTGAAAAGTGAAAAATGGAAAGAAGTAGCAACAGGTACAGAAACTGCCAATGATGAACGGTCAACGGTCAATGGTCAGCTACTCCCATTACCTATTGCGGGTTTGATGTCTGATGGGGACGGATACGAAGCTGCTCGCCAATATACAGTGATTGATGAATTTGTTAAAAAAATATTAAAATCCACTTTAACTTCTCCCTTTATGACACTGTCATTTATGGGGTTACTGGTCATTCCTTCGTTGAAAATGAGTGACTTAGGAATTTTCAATGGGCAAAGTTTTAGTTTTACCAAATTATATTTTGAAAATTAAATGTTAAAAAAACACTTTTTATTTTGCAACTTATTATAAAGAAAATTACATTTGGGCTGTGATTGTTTCTCAACCCCAAACCCCTCCCCCAATGCCCCGGTTTCATCTAACTACCCAAGAAGAGGTAACGCTCTGGAATCAATTCCGCCAAGATGACGAAACTTCTTTTGCAAAACTTTATCAATGCTACGTGCAGCTTTTGTACAACTACTGTACACAGTTTAGCGCCGATAAGGCATTGATTAAGGATTGTATCCACGATTTATTTGTGGAGCTTTGGCAACATCGCCGCACGCTTGGCGACACGACTTCGGTGCGTTATTATTTGATGGCGTCTATCAAACGTAAACTGGTACGCCACCTTAATGCCCAACAAAAAAACACGAGTAGCGAAGAAATTCCACTCGAATACCACCACTTGTACACCGCTTCGGCAGAATCGTATGTGATTGCACAAGAGGAATATTTGCAAACCAATCGCAATCTGAACGAAGCGATGGAGCGCCTGCCGCGCCGTCAACGCGAGGCAATTTTCTTGAAGTTTTATGTAAACATGACCAACGAGGAAATTTCTAACTTCATGAAAATCAACATTCAATCGGTCTACAACTTGGTATTTGGCGCTTTGAATAGCATGAAAAAGCAATTGACTGTTGAGCACGTAATTGTGTAAAAACTATTGTAGGAGTGAGTATCTTAGACAGTAAAACGCCCGTAGAAATTCATCTACGGGCGTTTTACTGTCTAAGATAATGCAGTTTTACTTCGCGCTATCACACTCAGAACTCAAACCTCTCCCATACATATCGCCAAACACGAACGCTATTTTCGCCTGGCATTTCATCAAAGAAAGATGCCTGTTTTACCCCACCCACTTTTTCGTAGAAAAATCGGGCTGAGTGGTTGTCTTCGAGGACTTTTAGATAAATTTTGGGTTGATTGAAATGCTGAAGACTCCAATGAGACACTTCTCGCATTAAGTCTCTCCCAATTCCTTTTCCTTTAAACGAGGGGTGAACGTGAAGATTATCAATAAATGTCCCAAATTCGTCGGTTTGGCTTCCGTAAGCGCATACAAAACCAACGACGGCATGATCTATTTCTTTGAGAATAATAATTTGATGAGCAGGAGGTTCAGTTATTTTTTGTGTCCAAACCTGAACCCGGTCTGCCAAAACATGATTGTCCAGATAGTCATCTGAAAGCATACCTCGATAACTGTTTTGCCAGCTCAAGGCATGGAGGTTAGCAATAGTTTCAATATCGTTGGGAGTAGCTATTCGGGTGTTGTTCATATCTTTTCAACTATCCCCAAAAATAGCAAGAAAAAAGAATTCTTGTTTCACTAATCTTGGCTTACTTTTAAATCCGTAGTATTGCTTTTTGGCCACTCAGTCCTGGGAAGCGTTTTCTCCTGCAAGGCCACTTACAACGCTCCTATTTGTTAGGGCGCATCGGGCGAAGACCATATTTTTTGAGCGTGATCAACTACCATACCAGCGGTATTTTCTACAAAAAAACATTTCTTTTAGAAGAAGTGTATTTAATGACAGCTCCAACATAAACCCCTCGCTTGTTTTATTTCGCAAAAACCGCACCCATGTTCATCAAAAATCTTTTACTGAAACCTTCACAAACAATTTCGTCTTGGTCGTCACACCTAACATCAACGATAGATTATTTACCTAACAAAAACACAGCCGTAACCCATTTTGAACGTTTACTTGCGCATTTACAGAAATTTTAATTGGCCTGAACCGTTCAATAAATAAGTGCCGTTTTCATTGACAAAAATACGAGCTAAACTTATCTTTGAGATATAATATTAACCTGATGATTCTCAGAGACTTTTTGCCACCTATTGCTTTACGCCAATATGTCCAAACATATCGGGTAGTAAGGTTTGTCTTTGACAAAAATCAACCTATTCCTTTCAAAGCTTTTGCCCCTCGCCCCGAAAACTGTTTGATGTTTTTTTTGAAACAGCCCGATAGTATTCAATTTTTAGGGCAAACACAAAAATCAATTTGCCCTCAAATTGAATTAGTAGGGCAACAAACCTCTGTCATCAATCGCTTTCCAGGGCGAGATTTTTTGAATTTTCAGATTGTTTTTCAGCCAACGGCCTTGTATAAACTACTGAAAATACCTGCTACTGAGCTGATAGAGCAGTCGGTAGATGGTGAATGTGTGTTTCCGAAAGAAATTAAACAGTTATATGCTCAACTGCAAGAATCGGAAAATGACTACGGGCGTATGGTCGAATTGGCAAATAATTTTGTGATTAGTTTAATTAAAAAAACGCCTCAACCAACCGATAGAATTGACAGAGCCAGTCAGCTTATTTTTGATTCAGGGGGCAATGTTTCGCTCGATTACTTGGCAGATGTTAGTTGTTTGAGTATCAAGCAATTTCGGCGCAATTTTTCGATGCAAGTGGGGCTAACACCCCATCATTATACCCGTATTGTACGGTTTATGCAAGCCCACAACCTCCGCAACCGAATGCCTCATTTAGATTGGCTCGCAGTAGCTATCCAAACGGGCTACTATGACTACCAACACCTGACCAAAGATTACATAGAATTTACAAATCATACCCCCATTGGCTTTCATTTGCTCGAAAGCCGCTCACCCGAACGAGTATTGGGCATAGCCGATGAAGTACATAGGAATCGTTAAAATGTCCCTTTTTTACCAATGCTTTTCGTAGTACCAAAGTAGTTTTGTAATGTCCATTTGATTTTTTACAAAACACTTTTTACACATGAAAAAACTCTGTTTGTGCCTCATTTGCATATTGGTAGGTGGGGTGTTTCTGACCAACTGTAAACAAGATGATGCTATGCCCAAAAACACTTACATTCTCGTACACGGTGGCTGGCACGGTGCGTGGGCATGGAAAAAAGTAGTGCCTTTATTACAAGCCCAAGGGCATACTGCAGTGGCTCTTGACCTGCCGAGCCATGGATCTGATAAAACCCCAATAGAAACTGTTACATTAGAGGCTTACACCAACAAAATTGTAGAAGTAGCCAATGCACAAAATGGGTCTGTGGTACTGGTTGGACATTCATCTGGTGGTATGTTTATCTCATCAGCGGCCGAGAAGTTGGGTGTGAGTAAAGTCTCAAAATTGGTCTATTTGGATGCATTTTTACCTAAAAATGGACAAGCATTGGTAGAGCTTGCAGGACAGTTTGATGTGCCTATACCCAACAAAGCTCCCTTTGCATCTTCATGGATATTTCAAGGCCCAATCATCTCATTAGACTTCGACAAAGCCGTGCCATACTTATACCACGATTGCTCTGCCGAAGATGTTGCCTTTGCCAAAGCCAATATAGGAAAACAATCAGCGGTACCGTTTACTACCCCAGTACAACTAAGCGATGCTGTTTATGGAGTTATCCCCAAACACTACATTCTCTGCACGGATTCAAGGGATTTTAACAAAGCTGAAATGGCAAAAAATGTACCTACCAAAAGTATCGTTAGTTTGGCATCAAGCCACTCTCCTTTCTTCTCCATGCCCGATAAACTGGTGGCAACCTTGTTGGAACTCTGACAACGCCATTTTTCGAACAAAATTAACGCTAAATTTAGAAATTCATTGTTTTTCAAGGGCTTTGCCTGGCTGCTACTACCTTCAATATAGGTTAGGCAGTCATGCAAAATGTCCTTTTTTTACCAATGATTCACAGCCTCAATTTGCAAATTTGTGCTAATAAATTTAACAATTATTATCATGAAAAAGCTTATTTTTATTTTCATTGTCTTACTTTTTGTAGCTTGTAAAAAGACAAAAAAAGACGACCCGATTCCGAAAAGTAGCAGCAAAGATGTTTTGTCTTTTGAGTTGGCAGGACTTAACCCGAAAGTAACAGCTACGATTGATAACAATCAGGCTACGGTTACTTTTACATTACCTTTCAGAACAGATTTAACAAAGCTCAAACCTACCATTCGCGTTTCAGATAAAGCTACCATTTCGCCAGCATCTGATACAGAGGTTGATATGAGTAAGGCACTTACCTATACCGTTACAGCAGAAGACGGCAGCACAAAGAGTTATAAGATTGTGGCACAACCTGAAATAAGATTGCTGTTTTACAATACGAACACAGGTACAAGTCAAGTAACTGATAATAAAACGCTTGCTGCTATTACCAATCAGACCTTAGCCACCAACTGGACTGATATGATAAGCATTGGCACAACACAAGTGCTTTTTTATGATGAAAAAACGGGTAAAGTAAGCGTAGCCGATAATCTTTCATTTACCAAAAACAACGACTTTAGCATAGAATCAGGTTTGTATAGTGCCACCTATTTAGGCTCAAATTCTATTTTATTTCTCGGAAAAAGCAACAATAGCCTTTATTTCAAAGATATTTCGTTGCAAAAAGTGCTTAATTTCCCAAGTATCAGTAGTGAATCTGTTATCAGCGATGCTTTGGGTACAGCCAAAGAAACATTTCTGTATTATGCACCTACTACTGGCATAGCTGTTGAAATCGGCATCAAGGATAAAAACCTTGTTGCTAATAATATTAATTTGGGCAAAGATTATTATCGTCTGATAGATGTAGGCGATGGTTCTCTGTTGGCTTATAACCCAGCTAATGGAAAAGCTGCCATTTTTCAAAACGAAAAACCTTTTTCTAAAATAAAAGATATTACTTTGGCAGCAGGCTACACACAGATTGTTAATGCGGGTTCAGGGCAAGTATTGTTTTATAATGTCAATACAGGCGAAGGTATGATAACCGACAATAAAAATTTTGCAAAATTGTCTGTTGCCTTGCCTACCACAGGCAAATGGACGCATATTGTGAGGTTGTAAGATTGAGTAGTCATCAGTTGTCCACAATATCCCAAACATCATCGTTATGAAAAGGAAATTAACACTAAAAGTATTAATCTTTTTAGTTTTTGCTCAAATAGCAAAAGCTCAATTCAACTACCCAACAACAAAAGAAATTCCTGTTGTTGACAATTATTTTGGCACTAAAATAACCGACAATTATCGGTGGTTTGAAAACCTTGAAGATACTACTGTAAAAACTTGGATTAAAACACAAGCCGACTTTTCAAACAATCTTATTGCCAAAATAAGTGGTAGAGATATTCTGCTAAAAAGACTAAAAGAATATCAACAAATGGGTGGTGATATTTTTGGCAAAATTGTTCAGTGTGGTAACACTTATTACTACACCAAAACTGCCAAAGGCGAAAACCTAAGTAAACTTTATACAAGAACTTTACCCAATGGAAACGAAACACTTTTATTTGACCCAGAAATCGCTGGCAAAAACACACAGCTCATAGATTTTATTGTTGATGACAATGGAAAAAACTTAGTAATCAAGCTTTCAAGTGGTGGTGCAGAAATTTGTCAGGGAAGAATATTGGATATAAAAAACAAGAAATTATTAGACGATAATTTTGGTCCAATTTGGAGTGAATTTCCAATTCAATTTGCATCAAATGCTACTGAAATTATTTACACAAAAATGAAAAGCACTGCCAATAAAAGTGATGATATGCTTAAAAACATGGATGTGTATTTTCATAAAATTGGAACAGATGCAACAACAGACAAACTCTTATTTTCAAGAGAAAAGTATAAAGAATTGAATGTCTTAACTGAACAATTTCCAAGTATTTATGTGTCGGACGACAAAAAATATTTATTTCTAAATATTGGTTCTACAAAAAGAGAAGCATTGAGTTACTATGCTCCTGTTGACGAATTGCATAAAGAAAAAATAAATTGGAAGCCCTTAATAAAATATGAAGATGAAATAACTGAATTTTATACCATAGGAAATCAGCTTTTTTTTTAACGCATAAAAATGCACCCAAGTTTAAAATAGGTGTAACCAGCTTGTTAAGTCCCAATTTTGATAATGCAAAAATAATTGTAGCCGAAGGCGAAAATGTTATAACAAGTATTCAGAAAACCAAAAACTACATTATTTATGCAACAAGCAATGGACTTACCAAAGAAAAATATTTGATTGACCCTAAAACCCTTGCAACCAAGCAATTACATTTACCACAAGGTATAAATAGCTCTGCTCCATTTAATGAAATTTTAAATGATAGGCCAATTGTTTATAATGCCAATTGGCTTTCACCTTACTCCATTTATGAATATGATGTAGCAAAAAATATAGGAATAAAAAGCAAATGGTTTGATATGAGTGGAAGTTTCCCTGATTTTTCAAAAGAATTTGCCATTAAAGAGGTTGAAGTAAAAAGTCACGATGGTGTTTTAGTTCCACTATCCATTTTATATCCCAAAAATATTAAGTTTGATGGCAATGCACCTTGTTATCTTACAGGCTATGGAGTTTATGGGATTTCACTACAACCAGGCTTTATAGATGTTATGGCAATACTTTTAGAGCAAGGATGTAGCATTGCATTTGCACACGTTAGGGGTGGTGGCGAAAAAGGAGAAGAATGGCACAAATCAGGAATGAAAGCAACTAAGCCAAACACTTGGAAAGATTTTATTGCTTGTGCAGAATATTTAATTAAAGAAAAATATACATCGCCACAAAAACTAATTGGGGAGGGTACGAGTGCAGGTGGAATATTAGTTGGTAGAGCCATTACAGAAAGACCAAATTTGTTTGCAGTGGCAATTTGTGCAGTTGGCGTAACGAATATTTTGAGAATGGAAACAACACCCAATGGCGACAATCAAATACCAGAATTTGATTCAATAAAAGTAGAAGAAGAATCTAAGGCTTTAATAGAAATGGATGCACAAAGCAAGGTTGTAAAAGGAACAAAATATCCTGCTATTTTTGTAAAAAGTGGAATGAATGATGCAAGAGTAGTGCCTTGGATGCCAGCAAAATTTGCAGCAGTTTTGCAAAACAGTAGCAATTCTAATAAGCCTGTTTTACTTTATGTAAATTATAATAATGGACACTTTACATCTGACTTTGATGAAAATTTTAAAGAATTTGCTGATATGATTTCATTTTCATTGTGGCAAGTTGGACATCCAAAATTTAAGAAAACTGATTAAAAAATAAAAATTTTGAAATTGATTGAGTGCTAAGAGGATGAACTTACCTCCACCTTAGAGGACACGATAGAGCTTTGTCTCATAGAGTAACTAAGGATGCTTGGTTCTTACTGGTTCCTGAGAAAAAGAGAGGTTAATAAGATTGTGGTAGAGAATGACTTACTAGTTTAATAGCAACTTCTTCATTAGTTTTTATGTTTGTACCTAAAAGATATGAGGAAATGAAGGTGAGAAGAAAGATTACCATGGTAAATGTCTCCAAAGGCTCCACAGCCTAATTTTCTAGAGAGTCTATATTTGCCTCCTACTCTTAGTTCCATCAATACTCAATTTTCATACTAATGATTTTCTTATTATTGTTTAATGATTAATCTGAATTTAAATATTTAGATAAGTGGGGTTTTGGGGTTTTGGGG
>JBDHXS010000160.1:0-11205 GCA_039810845.1 Runella sp.
TTAATTTTCAACCCAACTACGACGATTCAGACTCAGAACCCAGTGTACTTCCTGCCAAACTTCCTAATTTGTTGTTGAATGGCTCTTCAGGAATTGCCGTGGGAATGGCTACTAACATGGCTCCTCACAACCTCACAGAGGTAATAGACGGAACAGTTGCCTACATTGATAATAATGATATCACTGTTGCAGAACTAATACAATATGTAAAAGCACCTGATTTTCCAACAGGGGCAATCATTTATGGTTATCAGGGAGTTCGTTCGGCTTACGAGACAGGCCGCGGACGGGTCATTATGCGGGCTGTTGCTACCTTTGAACAAACCCGTACGGGTCGTGAACAAATCGTGGTAACGGAGATTCCATACATGGTCAATAAAGCCGATATGATTAAGCGTATCGCAGACATGGTCAATGAGAAAAAATTGGACGGCATTTCTGCCATTCGAGATGAGTCAGACCGTGAAGGGGTTCGGATTGTGTTTGAATTGAAAAAAGACAGTATCCCCAATATTGTTCTTAACCACCTGTATAAATTCACGCCGCTTCAATCTTCATTTAGTATCAATAATGTGGCTCTTGTCAAAGGACGTCCCGCGTTGTTGAATCTTAAAGATTTGATTAAATACTACGTAGAGCACCGCGTAGAGGTAATTACGCGTCGTACACAGTATGATTTGCGCGAAGCTGAAAAACGCGCTCATATTTTGCAGGGGTTATTAATTGCCCTGGACAATTTGGACGCAGTTATAAATCTGATTCGTAGTGCCCGCGATCCCGAAACGGCTCGTAATGGTCTGATTGAACAATTTAGTTTGAGCGAAGCTCAAGCACGTGCTATTTTGGAAATGCGCCTGCAACGTTTGACGGGCATGGAACGCGACAAAATTGTGCAGGAATACGAAGACTTGATGAAGTTTATTTCAGACTTGCAAGAAATCTTAGCCAGTGAGCCGCGTAAATTCCAAATTATTAAAGATGAATTAGCGGAGCTGCGTTCGCGCTATGGCGATGCGCGCCGTTCTAAAATCGAGTACGCAGCAGAAGAATTTGCGGATGAAGACATGATTGCCGATGAGGATATGCTCATTACGATTTCTCACCAAGGCTATGTAAAACGGACTCCATTAGGAGAATACCGTACGCAGGGTAGGGGAGGGGTTGGCTCACGCGGAGTTATCACCAAAGACGATGACTTTACAGAGCATTTGTTTTCGGCTACCATGCTCAACTACCTGCTCATTTTTACGGAATTTGGACGTCTTTACTGGCTCAAAGTCTATGAAATTCCCGAAGGCTCAAAAGTATCTAAAGGTCGTCCTATCCAAAACTTAATAAATATTGAGTCGGGCGATAAAGTACGGGCGGTTATCAACGTGCGTACCTTGAGTGATGCCGATTATATCAATAACAATTACCTAATTATGTGTACGGAGTCGGGAACTATCAAAAAGACCTTGCTCGAAGCCTACTCGCGTCCACGTGCCAATGGGATTATTGCCATTTCTATTAATGAAGGAGATCGCCTCTTAGACGTAGCTCTTACCAATGGCGACAACCAAATCATCATAGCCTCACAAGAAGGTAAGGCCGTTCGCTTCCACGAAAGTCGTGTTCGCCCGATGGGTCGTACGGCAGCTGGGGTGAAAGGCATTGAATTGGGTGAAGAAGGAACAACTAACAAAGCCATCGGAATGCTCTGTGTGAGTGGAGAAGACAAGCAATTGCTTGTTGTCTCTGAAAATGGATACGGAAAACGTTCACCTATTGATGATTATCGGGTTACCAACCGAGGTGCCAAAGGAGTAACGACCCTCAATATTACCGATAAGGTGGGTAATTTGGTGGCTATTCGAGAAGTAGGTGATAATGACGATTTGATGATTATCAATAAATCAGGCATTGCCATTCGGATGTCCGTCTCTGAAATTCGTGTAGCTGGTCGTAATACTCAGGGCGTTCGGCTTATTAAATTGAGTGAAACTGATGAAATTTCATCAGTGACTCGAATCGAAAATGAGGAGACGGTAGTGGGAGAAATGGTAGTAGGGGAGGAGGGAAACCAGCCAGAAGGAGAATCCCCTTTAGTGAGCGAGGGTAATAGTGACGAGTAACAAACAAGCAATGGCGAATGGCAAACTATTTCTCCCACTCGCCATTGATTATTATAATAAACCTAACAATTTTCCGTTTTTTGCACAAATTTTTAACTTAACAAAGAATCTCAAAATGAAGAAGCTGTTTTTATTGTCTGCTTTTGGCTTTTTGGCCATTTCTGCCTCTGCTCAGGTAGATAAAATATTAATGGAGCAGAAAAAAAAGGACAAAGAAAAAAGTGATAAAGCCATTACTGACCCGAAGGCGTCTGCAAAATCTTCTACTTGGTTAGACCGAGGTAAATTATATGACGAAATCGCCCGTTTATATACTGAAATGGATTCAAGTGCGGCTATGGTAGCTTACACATCTTTTAAAAAGGCGATTGAAGTGGACGCAGCAAAACCAGGTAAAGTCACTAAGGATGCACAAAAATACTTATCCAATGGAACAGATGATACTGGTACTAACTTAGGCCAGTCTTTAGTAAAACAAGGAGCCGAAAAATTTCAAATTAAGAAATACGATGATGCCATTAAGTTTTTTAATGTAGCACAAGAAGTAAACCCTAAAGATACATTGGCTCCTTTATATGGTGCGTATAGCGCCATGCAGATGCAGAAAAATGACATTGCGGCAACCATGATGGAAAGCTATATCGAAAAAGGGGGTAAAGATGCTGGAAACTTTGCCTTATTAGCACAATTATATCGGATTGAGAAGAAAAACGATAACGCGCTGAAAATTCTGGATAAAGGGATGTCTCTCTTACCCGCAAGCAAATCTTCTTTCAAAGCCGAGCGAGTCAATGTATTATTGGATATGCAACGATTGGATGAAGCAAAGGTAGCATTGAAGGAATTGATTGATTTAGAGCCTAAGAATGCCCAATACGCTCTTAATTTAGGAATCTTGAATGACAATGAAGCAAGACAATATTCAGACGAAATGCGTAAGTTGAAAGACGCTTCTAAAAAAACGGGTGCTGTAGAGCGTAAAATTAAAGAAGCAGAAGAAACCGATAAGGTATTTGCGGAAGAAGTAAAACGTATTGCAGGATTGATTGTAAAACAACCCAAAAATGCAGATTTAAAGCGCCAGAAAGCAGAAGTAGAAGCCAAGCAAAAAGAAAATAAAATAGCATGGGAGGATGCCAAAACAGAATTGGTAAAAACTAAAGAAGAGGTTGCTAAATTGGGCGATCCTACTGTGAAAATTGCAGAATTGACAACCAAGCTAAATACGGCGCGTGATGCAGCAAAAGAGGCTTATGTCAAGGCTTTAGTTGCTGAGCCTAATAATTATGATGCACTCTTTAACATGGGGGTATTCTACTTCAATGATGCCGTAGAAATGAAAGGAGTAGTCGATGCTATGGATATGAAAGATTACAACGCGAAGGGAAAGGAAATTGAAGCGAAGGTCTGTGGTAAGTTTAAGCAATCGCAGCCTTATTTTGTAAAGGCCAGAGCTATCAAAGAAGAAGAGCAAGTAGTTGAGACTATGAAGCAATTAGACACGATTTTAAAGCAATTTGAGGAGAAAAAAATCCCTTGCGAAGAGGCAAAATAAGTATAAAGGAGCAGGTCAAAAGCTTGCTCCTTTATTTACGAATGTTTTATTTAACATAATGTAAATTATATTACATATTACTGTGCTGCTACGCTGAGCTGATTGGTATGATTTTAGCTATAATTTAAAGACAAAGAAAAGTCTCTATGAAAAAAGAATTTACACCTCCGTTGCATCCATTGAAGAAGGCTCGAATCAAAAAGTGTCGTCAACAGATGCCGATGCCGACCGATATACAAGATTATTTATTTAGTACCGAATCGGCCGTACTTTGGGAAAAAGCCCAAGAAAGTTTTATGGTGGGCCAAAACCATAGCCTGCGACATTTGAGTGGAAAATACGAGCGTTATTATTTAGACGAAGACCGAAAGCTCATTGTGAAGGATTTGGTCAATATAAACGCTGATGGTCGGATTATTGTGCGGTCTATGCTCGGTATTCAGAAAGGCTTTGGTATTTATTTTATGAATGCTACTTTATCCATCAATTTATTCTCGATCAACGATGATGAAACATTATGTACTCAATTGATGTCTTATGTGGGACGATTCAACTATGATGCAGTAGAATGTTTGTTTGCTATTTGTTCAACCATTGACAGCCACAATATTCCCGTAGCAAGGATTGAAGTATTAATTCCCTCCGACACATTTGGGTTGTTGCCAGAGTACATCAAATTAGATTCCCAAGCTTTTTATAAACTAAATTTCAAATACCCTCACCTATTTAAAGCCCTACAATCGCGTCAAATTCATACGTTTAGTCGGGTTGTTTGGGGATAGAATACCAATCGCTCACCCTCCTCTTTTCATCTTATTTAAGATATTGATTATTAGATATTTAACAATTCACGTGGAACAATTGTGAAACTGTTGTGGAACAACCATGATTAATGTCTTCATAATTAGCGTCTTATGTTTTTTGTATGTTCCACGCCCATAACTAAGATGTAGCACCATAAGTATTTTTAGCCTATTATGTCTATATTTTAATATTTTTTATTAACTCTTGATAAATTAAGGGATAATCGAATTAGTTGATTTATGTCAGATAGCAATTAAACTTTTGGGGCTTGATTACCATCTGACATGATTGATATAAACTTATAGATAGCGACAAAACTACTTGGAAGAATAAATTGGACTATTCCAAAAAATGGGATTCCAGAAATCATCAATCCATTTATTGGCAAATGATATAGATTTTGAAGCCTTCTCAAAGGCATCTTGTAAGAGTTGATTGAGTTGAGCTAAGTTGGCGATAACTCCATTAGTGCCTATTTCCTCTTTGATGGTTTTCCAAAGTCTCTCAATCGGATTGAGGTTAGGGGATTAAGTAGGTAAATTGACAATACAAATGCCAAGAATGGCAGCTTTTCGTTCAATTGCAGGTGTGATATGTGCCGGATGATTGTCCCAAATCAAAATAATGCCATCATAGTCTAAGTGCTGTTCTTTGATTTTATCAAGCGTTTTAAGGAAAGTTTCTTCATTTCCTTTTTCAATGGGAATTAGTAAACTTTTACCCCTGACAGCATAAAATCCGAAACAGTTTTGGCGCATCGGCGCTCCGATTGGTTTTAGAAGTATTTACCTTACGAATGAGGTTTTTGTGAAACGACCAGACACGAGTGTTGTTACAATACAATTGGAAAGTGGACTCGTCACCAAAAGCGATAGCCATCTTAGCGATGTTCTTAGTTCCCATGCCAAGTACATCAGCAACCGCTTGTAGGCGTTGGCTAAACTGATCTTTGATGATGCTCAGATTGTCTGAAATCCCTTGGTTGAGGGCTTATAACAGTACATTTTCATTCGGTGTAAAAGCCTTTGCACTTGACGTTTGGTATAGGTCACTAAAAAACGTTCTTTGATTAAATTGACAATTCGGCCACAAGTCCAAAAGTCAGCTTCTCCAATAAGTATTTTTTTGAGCTCTTCTTTTTGAGATTCAGTTAGTCTGGACTTGGCTCCGCCACCTTGACCTTGGCGGTTTTTTAATCCGGACTCTTTTTTTTGTTCCAGTCTGATTGCCAGTCGTATAGTGTGCTCTGGGCAATGCCTATTTGAGCAGAAACCGTTTCAACATTCGATTGATGAATAAGGTGTAGTACCAATGCCTTAAAATCATCGCTGTGATTTTGATCAAAAGAGTGCATGAACTTTGCCAATCGTTCAGGTTCGCTTATGGCTATTTTCTTTTTCATGTCGCAAAACTGCACTTATTTTAGGCTTTATTCCAATAGGTTCTGTCCTTCTCTATAACAAACCAAAAATCAATTAGTATTTGTCTAATTATTAAGACTAATATTTACTGTCCCAGAAACTGATTAAACTTAGAGTTAGGATCTACGGGAATCACCTGAGAACTACCATCGTCATAAACAATAGTTATGAGTACTGCACGACGTGGCTTGACAGTATCAAGTGTTGTACTGATTGTTGTTGCTGCTTCTGCCTTGATTTGTGGGCTACGAGAATCATTTATAGGCGTACTTTTGACTGCAACATTTTT
Source organism: Runella sp. (assembly GCA_039810845.1). Classification (GTDB taxonomy): domain Bacteria; phylum Bacteroidota; class Bacteroidia; order Cytophagales; family Spirosomataceae; genus Runella. The sequence continues at coordinate 6,184 of JBDHXS010000160.1, forward strand.
TTCGCGCGATTCTGGGACTGTTGCCCCTTGCATTTTTGCCCCTCCATACCCTTGACTTTCAATGAGTTGTGCAATAATTTTCGCCTCTTCAGGAGTCTGGGTTCTGAACCAATCAAAGCTATATTTGTCATTCCAAGCCACTATTTTCTCCAAAATATCTTGGCTGGGGCGATTTCGATAAGCTAATATGTGTGAGATTGTTGAACGCTGTACTTTTATTGCATCGGCAAATTGAGAAGCATTGAGGTGGTTTTCGTCAAGAATGACGCGTATTTTGTTATTTTTCAAATAACGAGAATCCGTAAAGTCCGAATAAATAGCCATATATGTAAACAAAAAATGATGTTACAAATATAAGTATGTTTACAGATATATTGCAATAATTTACTTAAATAAATTTGCGTGTTTACAGGAATATATTTCACGCACCTATCTGTTTACATATATGATATCCATAATTTATCTTTGTAAACAATAGTAAATAGATGTAAGTGTCTGTAAATATGCAAATTAAAAGGTAACAGTCTCTTTTTATGCCTCTTCTTATAACTATTTTTATTGTTGATAAATTTTTGTAAAAAAAAGTGAACAAAAATTTGGTATATTCGTAAACGTTACATTATCTTTGTAATGTCAACAGAGAGAAATCAGGTCATTGAGTAATAGATGTGAATGTGAAGAGATAGGATGGTAAGACACTGGAGAAGTGATTAAAAGCAGAAGTTGCTCTATGATTTGTAAGTTTGCTGACGACAGTAAATTTTTATGGGGTAAAGTAAAGCACGTAAAAAAGCCACCCATTTGGAGTGGCTTTTTCGTTTATGAAAGATTTCTAATAGCTCTAAACGGCTACATTATTTTCTCTTAAAACCTCATTAAGGGAGGTTTTAAGGTCTGTACTTGGCTTTCTTTTCCCAATAATCAAAGCGCATGGAACATGAAAAGTACCTGTTGGAAAGGATTTTGGATAACTTCCTGGAATAACCACGCAGTCATCGGGGACGTATCCTTTATATTCTACAACGGCTTCACCAGTTACATCTAAGATTTTTGAGCTACCTGTAATGGTGACCCCTGCTCCAAGTACGGCACGTTTTCCAATGTGCGCTCCTTCTACTACGATACAACGCGAACCTACGAAGGCGCCATCTTCTATAATGACGGGTGCTGCTTGTGGAGGTTCAAGTACCCCTCCTATTCCAACACCTCCGCTGAGGTGAACATTTTTTCCTATCTGTGCACAGCTTCCTACAGTGGCCCAGGTGTCGACCATGGTACCTTCATCTACGTAAGCACCTATATTTACGTATGACGGCATTAAGATAACTCCTTTAGCAAGGTAAGCGCCATATCTTGCTACTGCTGGTGGTACGACTCGTACGGCTAAAGTGTCGTAACCTGTTTTTAGTTTCATTTTGTCATGATACTCAAAGATGCCTACCTCTTTTAGTTCCATCCTCTGTATGGGGAAATAAAGCAGTATAGCCTTCTTAATCCATTCATTTACGATCCAGTCATCACCACTGGGTTCTGCTACTCGTATAATACCCTCATTAAGGGCTTCTATAACGTTTTCTACGGCTTTGATTACGTCTGGGTCTTTGGTTAACTCTCGATTATCCCAAGCGGTTTCTATTTGTACTTTTTCTTTCATTTGTTATTAAAGTAAAACTTGATTTATTTAATTGTAACTAATTGATAATCTTTGTTTTTATCCATTTATTTAACATATGTGCTTACTTTATCGAAAATGTACTATTAAAGGCAGTATATTTATTCTGTATAGGTTTAATGCTCTGGTTTTATATTCTATTTCGTGTAATGTAGTTGTATGTATTGTTGGTATTTTTATCTAAGCTTCTCTCCTACTCTATTCGATTTAATTATGTATGTAATATACTAATTATTATTGTTTATTCATAGGTTTTCTATGTTTTGCTAATTATTCAATATCAGTTGTTTTTTAGTATCACTCTTAGTGCTAACATTTAGTAAATTTAGTATATAACTAATCAATTTGCTTTTATATTTAGTAATATATCGTTATTTTTACTAATAAATATAGTTATTGTGCTAAATTAGTACTAAATGATTACATTAGATATTATAAGATTAGGATTAATACTAAATTTAGTACTTCTAAAATCCATTTAATCAAAAGCAAAATATATAGTATATTTGCGGAAATAAGTTAAGATGTCTCATTAAACCACCAAAAAAATGACAAAAGTAAAAGTAGCCATCAATGGTTTCGGACGTATAGGAAGACTTGCCTACCGTCAAATTTATAACATGCCCGACATTGATGTAGTGGCCATTAATGACCTAACAAGTCCATCGGTATTAGCCCATCTATTAAAATATGATACCGCACAAGGCAGATTTAATGAAACTGTGACGTCAACCGATAATAGTATTGTAGTAAACGGAGACGAAATCAAAATCTATGCACAAAGAAACCCAGCAGAAATTCCATGGGGAGCGCATGATGTAGATGTAGTATTGGAATGTACAGGTTTCTTTACAGATAAAGCTAAGGCAGAAGCCCACATCACAGCAGGTGCTAAAAGAGTTGTTATTAGTGCTCCAGCTACCGGCGATCTAAAAACCGTTGTATTTAACGTAAATCACAACATATTAGACGGTAGTGAAACTATTATCAGCTGCGCAAGCTGTACCACTAACTGCCTTGCTCCTATGGCAAAGGCATTAAACGACGCTTACGGTATTGAAATCGGTAGCATGACTACCGTACATGCTTATACAAACGATCAAAATACACTTGATGCTCCTCACGCTAAAGGCGATTTAAGACGTGCCAGAGCTGCTGCTGCTAACATTGTTCCTAATAGTACAGGTGCTGCTAAAGCAATCGGATTAGTATTGCCTGAACTAAAAGGCAAATTGGATGGTGGTGCCCAACGTGTCCCAACTATCACTGGAAGTTTAACAGAATTGACCGTTATACTCGGCAAAAAACTAACGGCTGATGAAGTAAATGCCACCATGAAAGCCGCCAGCAACGAAAGTTTTGGCTATAACGAAGACGAAATCGTGAGTAGCGATATCATCGGGACTTCTTTCGGTAGCTTATTTGACGCCACTCAAACAAAAGTGGTAACTGTTGGCGACAAACAACTCGTAAAAACTGTAAGCTGGTACGACAATGAAATGAGCTATGTAAGCCAATTGGTTCGTACTGTTAAGTATTTCGCTACATTGATTTCAGCTTAAGGTTGATTCCAGTCAGTTATAATACTGGCTATTTCTTATATTTTACCTTAAAAGCCCTTCTGAATGGAGGGCTTTTTTATTGCTTATTCTCTCCTACTTTAGAAAATCAAATAGCTGATTATCAAATAATTACACTTTAAAGTGATTTTTTATTCATTTTTGAACATTTATTCATTTTAATATACAAAGAAAAGCGCATCATTTTAAAGGTACGCCTCGTGCTCTATTTTTAAACCGAAAAACGGCCTCGTAAATAATGCACCGGGAAGCCTTTTTCGGTAAAAATTTTCTCAAAACGGGTCTTTATTCCGTGATGATCATCGTGAAGTTCGGAATGATACAGGTCAAAAGTAGCTACTAAATCACGGAAACCAAACTGCTCCAGCTCCTCTATCGTGAAATCAAACAGCTCCCGATTGTCGGTTTTGAGGTGCAATAAACCCTCTTTCTGCATCACAGCGCGGTATTTTTCTAAAAAGAATGGGTGCGTCAGACGACGGCGAATGCTTTTTTTGATGTTGAAAGGATCGGGAAAAGTAATCCAGATTTCGGATACTTCGCCATCAGCAAAAAAATTCTGAAGAAAAGTAACATTAGTCCGAAGAAAGGCCACGTTGGTCAAGCCCAAGGCTGTTGCCTGCTCACTACCCACACCTAAACGGTCACCTTTAATATCTATCCCGATAAAATTTTTTTCAGGATAAACTTGAGCCAATCCGACCGAATATTCCCCATTTCCACAGGCCAATTCGAGTACAATGGGGTTTTGGTTCAAAAAATAGCTTTGATTCCACTTTCCTTTGATGATTTCATAGAGAGGTTTTCCTACCTCTAATACGTTGTTTGCCAAGGCATTATTAGCAAATCTAATGAGTTTCTTACGGCCCAAGAGTTAAATATTTTCAATAATTCTGTAGGAAGATACGCTCTGTTTAATTCTGAGCGGTCGGCAAAAGTACAAAATTTGATAGTTTTTTGTAGTACAGTACACAAGGCCAAGCAGAATAAAACCAGACTGGGTGATAATTATTCGTTAATTTGTATTTTTATGAACAATAGACCATACACCCATGAAACCTTATTTACTAATTACCTTTCTCCTCATTACACCATTCATTTGGGCTCAGAGCAAATTCTATAAAGTGGAAGGAAAAGTAGCCGTTTTTAATCCAAAAGACTACGCGTATGTGGGCTATGTCATAGGAAACAAAGGCTATAGAGATTCCGCCAAGGTTCAGAATGGGAGATTTATTGTGACAGGAACCATTGAGCAACCATACTATGGGTGGCTGTCTGTTGGTGAAAGAACCATCCGTTTCTATTTAGAACCCGGTACTACTACTGTGACAAGTTATGACTCTATTGAAAACGCGGTGGTGGTCTCACCCATGAACATCGACAATCAGAAGCTTAAAATGATGCTTAAACCCACAGTCGATGAAAGGACTCTGTTAGAAAAAGAATATCAGGCAGCTACACCCGAACAGAAAAAGGTGAAAGAGTTTACTGAGGCTTTCGAAAAGCAGATAGATGTCGTATATGATAAGCAGGAACAAATTAAAGCACAATTTATTCGAGAGAATTTGACTTCTATGCTGAGTCTGTATATTTTGGATCAATATACAGATTGGAATGCTTCCGATTTTTCTGAATTGCAACCGATGTTCAGCTCACTGTCAGAGACCATTAAAAACAGTAATCCGGGCAAAGCGTACGCAAAAAAACTGGCTCTTATTAAATCCATTTCAGTGGGTTCATTAGCTCCTGATTTTACCCAACCTGATACTT
>JBDHXS010000161.1:0-11112 GCA_039810845.1 Runella sp.
GGGTGGAAGTTTGGACACCAAAAAAATTGGAGACTACGCCGAAGAACACGGTATCCCGATGGCAATGCACTTTGCAGGTAGCCCGATTTCATTTATGGCCAACGTACACTGTGCCGCTGCTACCGAAAACTTCGTGGCATTGGAACACCACGGCGTGGACGTGGAAGGCTGGGAGGATATCGTAACGGGAAACAAGCCTTTGGTTGTCAATGGCTTTGCTCCCGTTCCTAATAAGCCAGGTTTAGGGGTAGAACTCAATGAAGAAGTAGCGAAAAAATTCTTGATGAAAGACCAAAAATGGTTTGCTCCCACCGACGAATGGAACGCCAAAGATTCGTGGGACAGAGATTGGAGCTAGAGTTCTGGAGTGTCGAGTGATTGAATGTCGAATACGTGCTGAGGGTTTCGTTCCGTGTTGAGGGTTGCTCACAATCTGAATTTTTGTGTCGAAAGTTGCTCACAACCTGAGTTAAAGTAATTAAACGTCGGTCGGTAAAACGGCTGACGTTTTTTTTGTTTCCAACTATTTGGCGTATTTGGGCGTCATTGGTTAAAAAATTGTGAAACTGATGAAAAATGTTGTTTGGATTTTCTTTCTTGTTTTAGGTATTTTTTCGTGCAAAGAAAAGCAGCTTACTCCCGAAGAAATACAGCCTTGGGTAGGAAGATGGAAACTCAATGCCATTGAACCAGCGGGAGATGTAAAAAAATGGGAGCCTGTAGCTTCTAAAGATGGCTATGTATTTGAAATTCGCTACGATGGCGTCATTCTTGATGCCAGCAGCTTGCCTGCTTGCTGCGCCCCAAAGTACTTGGTGTATCAGGGCAAAAAGTTTACTATTGAACCCAAAGAAAAACTTGCTCCTAATCCCACGTGCGCGTTGGTATTGTGCTTGGCTTGTGATACGTGGTATTTAGAACTTGAAAACGACCAGTTGATAACAAATCTATGTAATTTGGGTGGCCGAAATCGCTACACTCGACTTTAATTATTACCCCGTTTCATAGTGCTGTCTAACAAAATAGCGCCGATGGTTCATCGGCGCTATTGCTATTCTGATACAGTCAAAACTCATCAATTTAAAACAAAAGAAACGGGCAAGTTGTACTTGACTCGTACTTTTTTGCCGCGTTGTACGCCAGGTTGCCACATGCCACTCATTTCTTTCACTACCCGCAGCGCTTCTTCGTCGCAGCCGCTTCCGATGCCTTTTAGCACTTCGTAGTCACACAAAGAACCATCTTCACAAACGACAAACGTTAGATATACTTTTCCCGAAATGTTTTTACGAGATGCTTCTGCGGGGTAGCGTAGGTTTTGGGCTAAAAACTGCCCTAATGCGGGCAACCCTCCTTTAAACTGAGGATTTGTGCCAGCTTCTGTATATGTTCGCACCTCGCCTTTGTCATAAATCTTCCCTTTGGTCAACACCCCTGCTGAGTAAAATTCGTCAATATACAACGTACTATCGGCCAGCTTTGAAATCCATCTTCCTTCCTTTTTGCCATTTACTAATAGTCCCTGACTCGTTGTTTCTTTCTCTTGTTTTACCGCCCAGCCGTTGCCGTCTTTGACGTATTGCTGTCCTGTTTTTGCCCAAAGGCTCACGATTCGTTCTTCCGTTTGCGCCATTGCTTGAGCACGTTCGCGTTGAATCACTTCCGCGATTTGGCCATTGTCATGCCAGAGTACCAACATTTGGTTAGCGCCATCCGCCATTAGCTGTTCTTTCAACATTCCGCTGGGGTAATAGTGCATATGACTTATTTCTTGAAAACTTCCCCCTTGGTACTCTGTTGTCGAAAGCAATTGCCCATTGGTTTGAACGATCATTTCGGGGACGTACGAATTCCAGTTTTGGTCGCGAGCGGTGATGCGGTACGCAGGCAACGAATCGATCTTGTTTCCGTTTTCAACTTTGTACATCATCGGCTTTTTGAAGTAGGTGGCCGACATATATGGTTTCCACTCTTTTTTCTTAAACTGTTCAAAAACCACGTCCGCAGTCAATACCCCATTGTTATCGACAGGAATCAAGCGGCGGAAGTGGTATTCCTTTGGTTCTTGGGTATATTGAAATTTTTCGTTGAAATAGTCAACCAAACTATGGCTTATACTATCATAGTTGTTGACAGGAGTATCAGGAAAAACAACCGAAAAATTGAAGGCTTGACGAACAGGTTTATTGTCTTTAATCGCAGGTTTCCAAGCGCGATAAAGCCCTAAAACGCGTAGTGCTTCGGCATCGCTCACAGGACTAATGCCTTTTGCTACTTTTAATTCAGAAACACTCCCGTCAGTTTCGACAACACCATTTATAAACACCCGTCCTTTCAATTGCTGTACTCGTGTTTGAAAAGGCACTTGCAAGTTGGCCTTTACAAATTGCATCAAATAAGCGGCGCCCCCTTGAGGTTCAGCAGGCTTATCTGCTTCCTGAATCTGAAAAACGGATTGTGAATAGACTGAGAAAGACAATAATAGTGGCAGAATGAATAGCTTCTTCATAAAATCGTATGACTGTTGCGGTGTAAAAATAGCAAAGGAATGTGGCTAACCAAATACGAAACATAAACCAATCTAGGCTTTTTCTTGGGTGGGAGGGCTGATTTTCGCAACTTTGCCTCTACTTAATAAAGCACAACCCGTCCGTATCACAAAATCGTACAAATGAAAATTGGTTTTGTAGTTTCTTTCTTTGATTTCCGTAACGATGTGCGGCGCGTGATTGCCGAAGTTGCCAAACAGCACGAAGTAATTATTTTTGGACGTCCCGAAAACCGCGAGGAAATTTTACGGCATTTACCCAAAGGATTGGATTTTAGGCTCATTAATGAGAAAAAGCAGAATTTTTGGAATACTCTTTGGATAAAGATTTACATCCTTTTTAAACGCATTCCGAAAAGTAGTCACAACTTCTTTTTGATGGAGCTATTTAAAGCATCGCTTACTTCTGACCCAAAAATCCTCAAAAAAAATCATGAGATTATTAAATGGGTACGGCGTTTGCCAAAAATGATTTCTTATGATTTTTATTTGAAACAACTTCATTATCAAGCCGCTACCGATTTGTCTGGTATTGATCAATTTGTGTGTTTTACGGCCATTGCCGACGATTTTTTGATGGCTCGTCTCTTACAGGAAAATTATCCTGTAAAAGTTTATGTTTATAGTTGGGATCATGCTTGTAAGCACACATGTTTTTCGGCACGTGCCCAATACCTATGTTGGAATGAACGAGTTAGAGAAGATGTCATTGACCTTCAACATATTCCACCACGCCAAGTAAAAGTAGTAGGCGCCAGTCAGTTTGCTTACATTGAGGAATTTCGACGCGTTCAATCGCAACTTTCGCGCACCTATTCGTTCAAATACGTATATGTAGGTTGCGCTATTGGGGTCGTTGAATTGGTCAAAGACGAAGTAAATGTGGTGATGTCAGTAGCGAGCCTATTGGCAAAAACACGTCCTGATTTAAAATTAGTGGTTCGTCCTTATCCCGTCCAGGGTAATTGGGAATTGTACAATACACTTCGTACTTTGCCCAATGTAGTGATGGATGATGGTTTTAGAACCTTGGATTTGTCAGTAAAAGATGGACATATTTTAGAGAAGTTCGAGAAAATTTCCCATGCCGAGGCCTTCTTTCATTTAGGTACAACGATGGGTTTGGAAGCGTGTTTTACCAATACGCCTTCTTTCATACTTGATTATGGTTATATCTCCAAAGACGGCTTGAGCCTATATAGTTTTATTCATCAATACCAAAACGACCGTCATTTGGTTGACCTTGCGCCTCAAAACACCGTAAAATCAGAAGCACAATTGGGGGGAATTTTTAAAGATTTGGCTAATCCTATTTACTCCAAACTCAATCAAAAAGTACAAGCGCAATATCAGGTTAAATCATTTGAAGAATTTGGCAAAGATTTGGTAGCATCCTAATTTCTCTTAATTTTGCTCATTCTCAAACCCTTATCTTCTATGATGAACCTTCGTTTGTTTTTTCGTACAATCGCGTTAGTGGTTTTCTCTACCCTTTCGCTTTATTCTCAAATAGACACAAAACAAGCCCCGCCCCTGTTATCGGCAACTACGCCTGAAGCAGCAGGAATGGACGCAAAACGTCTCAGTCGCTTGGATGGAATTATTCAGTCTTATATTGACAAAGGAGCTTTTCCAGGTGTAGCCGCGATCGTGGTTCGAAACGGTAAAATCGTTTATCACAAAGCCTTTGGAAAAGCTGATTTAGAATCTAACAAACCTTTGTCCAAAGATGCCATTTATCGCATCGCTTCCATGACCAAGGCCATCACTTCGCTGGCAGTGATGATGCTACACGAAGAAGGGGAAATTATGCTTGATGACCCCATTAGCAAATATATTCCCGAGTTTACCAAGCCCGTAGTACTCGACCAATTCAACCCCAAAGACAGTAGTTATACAACTGTCCCTGCCAAACGTGAGATTTCGGTGCGCCACTTGTTATCGCATACATCAGGTATCAACTACAACGTCATTGCGAATGACGAACGAATGCGAGCTATTTACACCAAAGCAAGTATCCTCGATGCTTTCTCTACGGAAAATGTAAAGATTGGTGATAAAATAAAAGTATTGGCAAAGCTTCCACTCAACCATCAGCCTGGTGAAAAATGGACTTATGGTCTCAGCATTGATGTTTTGGGCTATTTGGTAGAAGTTGTATCAGGTATGACATTGGCACAATATTTTGAAAAGCATATTTTTGAACCATTGGGCATGAAAGACACCTATTTTTATTTGCCTGATTCTAAAAAAGACCGTTTAGTACCATTGTATTCAGAGGACAAAGAAAAAGGCTTGGTCAAAGGAACAACCAATTCACTTGCCGTCAATCCCGATTTCCCCATTACTGGAGCTAAAACGTATTATTCAGGGGGAGGAGGTTTGTCAAGTACAGCTTATGATTATGCTATTTTCTTACAAATGTTGTTGAACGGAGGTATTTATAATGGCAAACGTTTGTTGAGTCGAAGAGGTGTAGAGTTGTTTACCAATACCAACCAAAGTGGAACACTATTCCCCGACCCACGCAGTTATTTCAGTTTAGGTTTTAGGGTTATCAATGAAGCGGGACGAGCCAACGATCTCTACAGCAGCGTAGGTACGTTCAGTTGGGGTGGGGCATTCAGTACCCATTATTTTGCGGATCCCAAAGAAAAAATCTGTGCTGTACTTATGAAACAAATGTGGCCAACCAGTTATGGTGGTGAGCTTGACCAAAAATTTGATTTGATGATTTATCAGGCATTGCAGGATTAACGAACTTTTAATACAATCTTTCCAACGTGCTCGCTGCTTTCCATCAGACGATGCGCCTCAGCGGCTTCTTCTAACGGAAACGTTTTATACAAAATAGGTTCAAACGTACCTGCTTCTATCAACGGCCATACGTGTTTTTCTACCTCGGCGGCCAACTGCGCCTTAAACGCATCGTCGCGCGGGGCAAGCATACTTCCCGTAATCGTGATTCGCTTGCTCATTACTTCCAAAATATTGAATTGAGATTGCGCTCCTCCTAAACTTGCAATAAACCCTAAACGCCCATCAGGACGCAGCAGGCGGATGTTTTTTGCGGTATAATCTCCCCCAACGTAGTCCAAAATTACGTCCATTCCGTAGGGCTTTAATTCTTCCAAAAAATCTTGTGTTTTATAATTGACACAACGAACGGCGCCAAGTTCTTCGCAGAAACGGCACTTTTGGTCGCTGCCCGCTGTCGCAAACGCTTGCACGCCAAACGCCTTTGCCAACTGAATCGCCGTGACGCCAATGCCACTCGTCCCGCCGTGTACCAAAAAATTTTCGCCAGTTTTCAACTGCATTCGTTGAAACACGTTGCTCCAAACCGTCATTATCGTTTCGGGCAAGCACGCAGCTTTTTCAAACGACATACCCATTGGAACAGGCAAACAATGGTGTGCTTCGGCCAAGGCGTACTCGGCATATCCGCCATTTTTAATGAGCGCACACACCTTATCGCCGACTTTCCAACGCGACACATTTTCGCCAATTTCGGCGATGATTCCCGCAACTTCAAGCCCCAACGGCTCGGTAGGCGGCTGCGACGAAATCCCGTAACGACCTTGACGCATCAAAATATCGGCACGATTTATGCCCGCCGCATAAACGCGGATAAGCACCTTTGTACCAGTAGAAATAGGGGCAGAACGGTCTTCTAAAGACAAAACCTCAGGTCCTCCAGTTTGGGTAACTATCATTGCTTTCATGGTCGTAAAAATAAAAGATAAGAAAATATAAAAATAGTCCATGAAGGTACATGACACTATCCCAAGAAACGTCACCTAAATTTGTACTATCAATCTCAGAACAGGTACTATACTATTCATAATCGCACAAAACACCATGTCAGCGACTACCACGCAATTCAAACATGTGAGCTATCTTTGGGACGAAGCCAAAGCCGCCGAACTCGCGGGCGACGAAGTAGCTCTTTTTATTTATCGTTCCAATATTTTGGGCGCCGATCTCCGTCTAACTAACTACGGAGGGGGTAACACGTCGGTCAAAATCACTGACAAAGACCCGCTTACTGGCAAAGAAGTCGAAGTAATGTGGATCAAAGGCTCAGGAGGAGATATTGGTACGCTCAAAAAATCAGGATGCGCGGCACTGTACGTGGAGCGTTTAAGAAATCTTGAAAACGTGTACCGTGGCATAGAATTTGAAGATGAAATGGTCGAGTTATTCAACCACTGCATTTTTGATTTGGCTTCAAAAGCCCCGTCCATTGACACTCCTCTTCACGGATTTTTACCCTTTGCCCATATCGACCACCTTCATCCAGATGCAGCGATTGCGATTGCAGCGGCTAAAGATGGCAAAAAAATTACCGAAGAATTGTTTGGTGGCGAAGTAGGCTGGGTAGGCTGGCAACGCCCGGGTTTTGAGCTTGGTCTTCAGCTCCGTGCTTGTTTGGAAGAGGCTGCATCACGTGGGGTCAAATTGCGTGGTATCATGCTTGGCTCACACGGTTTGTTTACGTGGGGTGATACCGCCTACGAAAGCTACCTCAATACCCTCGAAGTCATCGAAAAATGTGCCGAATACTTAGAAGCAAATTACGGTAAGACTCGTCCCGTATTTGGAGGACCCAAAATCGACAGCCTTCCTGTAGAAACACGCACAAAACAAGCGTCAAAATTAGCGCCTATTTTGCGTGGTTTCTGCTCGTCGTACCGCACCATGGTCGGACACTTTACCGACGATGCGCGGGTGTTGGAGTTTATTAACTCAAACGATTTGGACAAATTAGCTCCCCTCGGAACTTCTTGCCCCGACCACTTCCTCCGCACAAAAATCTCTCCGTTGGTCCTTGAACTTGCTCCCGACGAAGACCTCTCGGACGTGGCAGCTATCAAAACTAAGTTAACTCCTGCCTTTGAAGCCTACCGTGTGATGTACTCCGACTATTACGAGGCGTGCAAACACCCCAACAGTCCTGCCATGCGCGACCCTAACCCCGTCGTGATTTTGTACCCAGGTGTGGGGATGTTTACTTTCTCAAAAGATAAAACGACGGCCCGTTTAGCCTCTGAGTACTACATCAATGCCGTCAACGTAATGAAAGGCGCCGAAGCCGTTTCAGAATATACGGCCTTGCCTCGCCAAGAAGCTTTTAAGATTGAATATTGGTTGTTGGAAGAAGCCAAACTTCAACGGATGCCAAAGCCCAAAGCTTTATCAGGACGCGTAGCGTTGGTAACAGGTAGCGCGGGTGGTATTGGTAAAGCTATCGCGAAAAAATTTGCAGAAGAAGGTGCTGTTGTAGTTCTCAATGACATCAACGAAGAGCGCCTTGAAGGAGCAAAAGACGAATTTGTCAAGAAATTTGGCAGAGATTCCGTATCGACTACGCTCCTCAACGTAACCGACGCCGCCAGCATCGTAGATGCGATGGATGCCGCAGCGCTTGCGTTTGGCGGGGTTGATATCATCGTCAACAACGCAGGTATCAGCATTTCAAAACCCATCCAAGACCATACCCTTCAAGATTGGGATCGCTTGTATGACATCCTCGTCAAGGGGCAGTTCCTTGTGACGCAAGCGGGGGTAGAAGTGATGCGCAAGCAAGGTTTTGGGGGCGATATCATCAATATTGTAAGTAAAAATGCCCTTGTTTCTGGGCCAAACAACGCAGGATACGGCTCGGCCAAAGCAGCACAGTTGCACTTGAGCCGCCTCAATGCAGCCGAATTGGGCGGAGATAAAATCCGTGTCAATACGGTTAACCCCGACGCCGTAATTGCTGACTCAAACATTTGGGCAGGTGGCTGGGCAGCAGGGCGCGCCAAAGCGTACGGCATCACCATCGAAGAACTTCCTGCGTACTACGCCAAACGTACGCTTCTCAACGAAGCCATCCTTCCCGACGATATCGCCAACGCTTGTTTTGCCTTCGTAGGAGGCTTACTCAGCAAGTCAACGGGTAACGTTTTGAACGTAGATGGCGGAGTAGCCATGGCGTTTGTTCGCTAAAAAAGATTGTTTTTTCATCATAGGTTAGTTTAATACTCGAATCTAACGCCTGAATTCAGGCGTTAGATTTTATCAGTATAACCTATTTTTTGACTTCTTCATCCCAATTCTTACCATGCAACTCGAAAAGTATAAAATACAACAGCATAACGATGACCTTCTTTCGGGACATCAACGCCGTTTGAGCTTCGCTGTTTCAGAAATTGAAAATGCTGAGGCCATCATCCAAAAATTGGTTGATTTTCAAATCGCCATTCCTTCGTGGGCACTTGGAACGGGCGGAACGCGCTTTGGCCGTTTTGCGGGTGGTGGCGAACCTCGCAGCCTCGAAGAAAAAATCGAAGACGTAGGTTTATTACACGCCCTCAACCAAGCATCGGGTGCTATTTCGCTTCACATCCCTTGGGATATTCCAAAAGATGCCAAAGCGATTAAAGCATTGGCAGCCCAACACGGCTTAAAATTTGACGCCGTTAACTCCAATACCTTCCAAGACCAACCCGACCAAGCGTTGAGTTATAAATTTGGTTCGTTGCAAAACGTCGATAAAGGCGTTCGTAAACAAGCCATCGAACATAACATTGAAGTGATTAAGCACGGTATCGAGCTGGGTTCGGAATCGTTGACCGTTTGGCTTTCGGATGGTTCGTGTTTCCCTGGACAACTCAACTTCCGCAGAGCTTATCAAAATACCCTCGAAAGCCTCCACGAGATTTATGCGGCTATGCCCGATAACTGGAAGATGTTCTTGGAATACAAAGCCTATGAACCTAACTTCTATTCGACGACAGTGGGCGACTGGGGGCAGTCGTATTCGTACGTACAAAAACTCGGTGACCGCGCTTATACGCTCGTTGACTTAGGACATCATTTGCCCAATGCCAACATTGAGCAAATCGTTGCGCTTTTGTTGATGGAAGGCAAACTCGGAGGTTTCCACTTCAATGATTCTAAATACGGCGACGATGACCTCACGGCGGGTGCCATGAAACCGTATCAATTGTTCCTTATTTTCAACGAATTGGTGGACGGCATGGATGCCTGTGGCATGAACCACGCCACCGACTTGGGCTGGATGATTGATGCTTCGCACAACGTCAAAGACCCGCTTGAAGATTTACTTCAGTCGGTCGAGGGGATTATGATGGCGTATGCCCAGGCGCTTTCGGTCGATAGAAAGGCACTTGAAGAAGCGCAAGCCGTCAGCGATGTGGTTCGTTGCCAAGAAATTCTTCAAAATGCGTTCCGTACCGACGTTCGTGCCATCGTGGCCGAAGCTCGTCTTCGTGCAGGCGGAGCATTGAACCCATTAGGACTTTTCCGTCATTTAAAAGTGCGCGAAAACCTCATTGCCGAACGTGGTCTTAAAACTGTAGCGACTGGCTTGTAAAAAACAGAAGAGACAATAGTTGTCCTCAATGATGTACAGCTATTGTCTCAACATGATAGCGTGAATCAAAAAATCGTATATTTGGTTTTATCTAAAATTAAGAAATCAATGGAAACGGTTAAGAAAGAACTCACTAAAGAAGAGCGTCAGGCAAATATTGACCGCCTGATTGCTCGCTGGAAAGCAAGTCAAGAAGAATCGCGTCGAGAAACGGAGGAACGGGTTAAGACACCCGAATACCAAGCAATGCTTAGAGAATTACGAAAAAAAAATGCAGAAAGAGGAATTGTCATCCCAGAACTATAATTTTTCATTTTGGGGAGGCGTAAACAATACGTATTCTTTTCAAACTGAGAATGGCATTGTTTATGAAGTTAAGCTCAAGCCTACGCCTTATTTTTTTGACAATCCCTTATATGCCGAAAACACCTACGAATTATCCATCATTGTAGCTGATAACCCTACTGGAAGAAGCCCAATATTCGACACAAAAGTCTCTCGTACCATCGCAGCAATTTTTGAAGACTTTTACCTTAGTAGTGACGAACACTTACTTATCTATATCTGCGAATCAGCGGACAAACGTCAAAATATCCGAAAGACCAAGTTCGACAGGTGGTTTGAGCATTTTGCTCCGATGGACTATAATAAATACGACGGCGGAATTCAGGATAGTACTGGCGAAATTTATCCTGTATCCCTTATTTTAAAAGACAAAAACCCTCACAAAGCAGCTATTATTGTTGCATTTATAGACATTATTGCTGGTTATAATCAAGACAAATGAAAACTCCTGTTTGTGCCGTATTGGACATTGGTAAAACCAACAAAAAAGTATTTCTCTTTGACGAAAACTACCGTATCGTTTTGGAAAAATCGGGGCAATTTCCTGAAACAACCGACGAAGACGACGACCCTTGCGAAAACGTTGACCTCTTGACCGATTGGGTGATTCAATCGCTCCAAGAAGTGTTATCGCTCGAAGAGTATGACGTCAAAGCCATTAATTTCTCCACCTACGGGGCAAGTTTTGTTCACGTAGGAAAGGATGGGAAACCCGTTGCCCCTTTATACAATTACCTAAAACCGTACCCTGAGGCACTCAAAAAACAATTTTATGATACCTACGGCGGCGAGCAGGAATTTTCTCGCAAAACGGCCTCCCCTATTTTGGGAAGCC
>JBDHXS010000162.1:0-11112 GCA_039810845.1 Runella sp.
CTAGGCTCAGTCCAGCATCAATTAATCGTTGACTCAAATGTTTGCATAGTACTCCAAAGCAACTGCTACAGGTTTCAGCCTTCATTCAAGAAGTTGTTGGAACAAAACGGAGTGATAGAAATGCCGAACATGATCTTGTTGTTTCAGTCTTCATTCAAGAAGTCGTTGGCTCAAATCCTATAAAGAATCTTCTCAATTTGAGAAGGATTTTTGTTTCAGTCTTCATTCAAGAAGTCGTTGGCTCAAATTTCACAATGAATTAGCAACATTGCATCGTAAGTATGAGGTTTCAGTCTTCATTCAAGAAGTCGTTGGCTCAAATCACTTCTGGTTGCGGCAGACTATGTCCGTTTAGGTTTCAGTCTTCATTCAAGAAGTCGTTGGCTCAAATGGGTATGGTAGGAAAATACATTACGGAAGAAAAGTTTCAGTCTTCATTCAAGAAGTCGTTGGCTCAAATTCTCACATGGTAACACCAGAAGAAGCAGAACAACTGTTTCAGTCTTCATTCAAGAAGTCGTTGGCTCAAATTAGAAGAAGAATATTGGTTAGAATATGACCGAGATGTTTCAGTCTTCATTCAAGAAGTCGTTGGCTCAAATTGTATTAATGCGCTTACATTTCAATTAGAACTTACGTTTCAGTCTTCATTCAAGAAGTCGTTGGCTCAAATATCTCAAACTGGTAGTGGTATTGTAATCAGTGATGTTTCAGTCTTCATTCAAGAAGTCGTTGGCTCAAATTGTCCTTGTGAGGACATTTGTACTGATTTAGAAGAAGGTTTCAGTCTTCATTCAAGAAGTCGTTGGCTCAAATAAGAAATGAAAGAATTAGATAGAGCAGTACAAGAGTTTCAGTCTTCATTCAAGAAGTCGTTGGCTCAAATCTAAATCAGGAAAAGAATGGAAGAAAGGTCATTATCGTTTCAGTCTTCATTCAAGAAGTCGTTGGCTCAAATTAAACCAAGAGTAATAAGAATCCTAGCAGTTGCTCGTTTCAGTCTTCATTCAAGAAGTCGTTGGCTCAAATCCTTGTTGAGCCTTATTTGTTTGATTTACAATGATTTATGCCATGTTTTACTGTGTTCTTAGACGGCATTTTTGTGCATTGAGCCATTTTTTTACCAATATTGAGCCAACGACCGCCAGCCAATTTGCCCAAAATTACTAACATCAGTTGCATTTTCAAAGCGTTGCGTCAAATCTTGATAAAGGGGGTCGGTCTCTCCGAGTACATCTTTGGCAAAGGCCAATTGTCCTCGTACATGTTGTTCAAACTCCATTACCCACTTGGTGTTTTCGTGACCACTTTGGTATTGAGCTTCGTGAATAGTACGTAGGCGTGCTAAATCACTCACTATTTCGTTCAAAAGCTCGTCTGTGAGACCAATCTTGTCTTTACCTACTTTGATACCCGTCACTTCTTTGTCAGCACTGGGGCCAAGAAGTCGGGTTTTGTCTGGATTGACCACAAAGCCATACAGGGAGGCCGTGTTGGCAATGAGCTGTACATCGTGCAAAGTAAACGGATTGGCACCCGAAAAGGTAAGATCATCCACAAATCGGGTATAACGCCACTGTCGGCTTTTGGCAATGGTCAGGAGGTCATGGTCGAGTTGGATACTTGCCAAGTTGGAGAGTACAGGCGAAGTGGGGGCTCCCATGGGTAGTCGCAACTGATACGTACACAACTGAGTGAGTAGCTCGGCCAGTGGTTCTTCAAAAGAATACACCAATGTAGTAAAGGTTTGATAAATCCGTTCGGCCGATATGGTATGAAAAAACTCATCAAAGTCCATATTGAGCATACAGACTGCGCCCAAATGCTTTCGGGCGTTATAGCGTACGCCGCGTGGGTCGGTGTCGCCTCGTACGGCCATCATAAACCCATAGGCCGCTGGCGTGCGCGTTAGGAAGCATTTGGCCTGCATGTAGGTGTTGAGTAACCGTTGTGTTTTTTTGAGGGGAGCGGCGGGATCTTCGATATACCGCTCCCCACCCGCAGGTTTTTTTACGGTGAAGGTATTGTAGGCGGGAGCGGCAGCCATGAGCTGCAACTTGTGCTTGTCGGTTTTGAGTAAGCTCGCCAAATCATCTACGGTTTGCAGCTGCTCAAACTGCGCGTTTAAGCGCTTGATGTGTACCAAAGTGGGATTTTTCATACAATCCAAGTGAGGCGTTTGTCCAAAATTAAGTCCCAAGCAGGGACATTTTCACCATGCCAAAGAACTTTTTCGGTATGCGCTTCGGCCAAAGGCAAAAGCATAACATCGAAAACCGCATCAGGACCCAGTCCTGCTCTCAGTTTTTCGATAACCTCCTTTGTTTTAATGAGGTCTGATTCCAATATGCTACCCATAAACACCGATAGTTGAACACGTTGAAGCCCCAAATCCAGGAGCCAATTGGCCATTTTAGTACGGCTTCGGTTGTGTTCGATATCATACGCAACTAAATATATCATCGTATTACGGTTTTTCAAAATTTTCAATGATTTTTCTCAGCATACCCGCGTACTCATAAATAGTAGCGGTTCTTTTTTTACGCATGTTTAAGAAGGGTTCTACACCCTCCATGTATTCGTTGAAGGCGGGAATCAACCATTTCTTGCCGACTTTATTGAGCCAAAAGCTGTTGTTCTGTTTTTTGTCGAAGTACGCATCCTCAAACTCGCCTCGGAGCATTTTTTCGAGCAAGAAACGATCTGCCCAGGGTCTAAAAGGCTCAATCAAGTCAAACGATAGACTGGCGCTATCGTAGCCATCGGTGTGCAAAACTCCTAAGTAGGGATCGAGTCCCGCGGCAAAAAGGGCGCTTTCGGTAGTGGTGTAGAGAATGCCATAGAGATAATTGAGGGCGCAATTAAAAGCATCGGTAGCTGGGCGGCGGCTTCGCCCCTCAAAAAGCCCCTTGTTGGCAAAACACTTCCCTATTGTCTGCCAATAATGCCTTGCCATACTCCCCTCTAAGCCGAGCAACGACTGCCATTTGGCTTGGTGGGTAGGGGCAGACGGGTCAATAGAAGCAGTTTGTACTTTCAAGCGTATATCGCAAATGGCCTCTATTGCTTGCTGGATTTCGGTAGCAAAACTTGGCTTTCTATTTTGGAGAAAGCGCATATTTTGGAGATGTTGTTCGGTTTTGAGGTCAAACAACTGCTTCACCCAGGCGGTAGCCCCGTGGCTATCGGCAAAATATACCTGCTGCCGTCGAAGCCGAGCGTGGGCACCAAACGACGGACTCCATACCCGTCCAACCACGTTGCCCAATTCATCAATCAAAAAAACGGGTAACTGATGCTCAATGGCCAGTCTAATGGCCGAAGTTGAAACAAAGCAGTGGGTAGTGATGGCTACGCTGGTCAGTTTGCGCGGCGACACGCTGAATTCTTTGCCATTTTCAATGACTAAAAAGCGGTTATTACGCTTTTTGATAATCAATCCATAAGAAGCAAATAGGAGTTGCATACCGTTAGGTAATTTTTTTTAAAAAAACCACGTAATAATTTGCGAAAGTTCGGTATTAATAACATCTTGATTTCTCAAATCCGTACCTACATTTCTATGCCTAATTTTTCGGCCTTACTGATAGACATATCTGCCAAGCAACGTTATATATTTGGTAGTAATCGTCTCAAACTCAACATTGGTGCTTCGCATATTATGGCGCACCAAATCTTTGGGGCTACGCTCAAAGCAGTTCTGCCAATACTTGATTTGAAAACATGGCAAACAAATTATCATTTACTACCAAGCTCCCAACAGCCTATTGTGGTAGGCTACATTGGCGGGGGAAATGCGCTGCTACTATTTCAAAACAAAGAAAAAGTTAAACCATTTATTGAAGCGTATTCTCGCCAGTTATTATCAGGCTTTCCTGGCCTAAGTCCTACGTTCGCGGTTTGTGACAACTACGACCCCGAAAACCTCCAACCCGCCAAAGAAGCGCTTAATAAATCGCTGAACTTCAACAAAAGCCTCCACTACACCATCACAACACCTTTCAAGCACGGCATCGAAGCCGACTGCCCCCTAACTGGTGGTGCGCAGGAAGTGTATAATGATTTGGAAAAAGCGTGGGTATCCAACGAAGCCGACATCAAAATAAAAAACTGTGCTTACTCCCAAGAGGAACTTAGAAAGGAGCTTTTGGGAGAGCGTTTAATTGCTCATTACGATTTCTCGGAAGAATTGGAAGACCTCTGCCCCGAATCAGAAAAACGATACGTGGCCGTAGTACACATTGACGGCAATGGCATGGGGCAGCTATTTTTGGACATCAATAAACTGACCGATTTACGAAAGCAATCCGTAGCGGTTTCCAATAAGCTCAAAGTTTCGATGAAAGCCTTGGTGGATTATATCATCCGTGAAATGAAAGACAATGTGGCCTTTGAGGAGGTAACCTTGAGCGAGAAAGATGGCAAATGGATTATTCCCTTCCGTCCCATCATCAACGCAGGCGACGACATTACCTTTGTTTGCCACGGAAAACTGGGGGTTCATCTGGCCGAGAAATACATAGAGATTCTGGGTAATGCCTCTGTGGGAGGCATCAGCATAGCGAGTTGTGCGGGAGTGGCGGTGTTTCATACTAAATATCCGTTTTCGAGAATGTACCACCTCGCCGAAGAGCTGGCAGGGTCGGCCAAAAAGAAAGTAAGAGAGTTTACGGGAGCTTGTTCGCTTGAGTTTCTGATTTCGTCCAACGGCTACATGGGCGATTTGGACAAACTCAAAGCCGACCTCAAACAGCAACTCAAAGGACCGTATCGAGTGGGTAAAAACGAAGAAATCAAAAATGATAAGGGGGAAACGTTGACCCTCACCCATTTTGATGCTTTGAAAGGGCAGTTACAAAACTTCCACGGATTTGATTCGCAAAAGAAAGCATGGCCGAAAAACAAAATCGCAGAAATGCGTGAGATGATGTTTGCCAACCCAGCCCAGCAAAAAGCCTTTGAGCAGCATTTGCGAATGCGCCGTCCTACCACCGAGCCCGATGTATTCAAAAAATACAGTTATGACGCCATTGAAATGATGGATTTTTATCCCAAAAGCCTTTTGAAGAAATGACCATTTCCACCTATCAAATCCGCGTAGAACCCCAGTCGTATTTGCTCTGTTCCAACGCCGAAACCACCTCGACGCTCGACAGTCAGTTTGTGTTTGATCAAAATGGCTTCCCGTACTTTCCTGGCAAGACTTTCAAAGGATTGCTGAAAGAAAGTATGATTGAAGTATTGGAAATGGAAGGTAAAGCAGAAGACGAGATTGTCGAATCAATATGCGATTTTTTTGGGGTAGAAGGCGACCATTTCAACCACGGGAAGCTCGAAATATCGAACCTTCACCTTGAAGGTTATGAAGATCAGCATTCCTATTTTCGGTCCGCTAACAGGCTGACCAAATACCAAGTGCAGCAATATTTTCTTTCGCGCGTTCAACAAACGGCCATAGATTCCGATACCGAAATCGCCAAAGATACCAGTCTGCGCACCTATGGAGTACTGAATCATGAAAAAGTTGAGGCATTTGTTACCCTCCTTGAGTTGGAGTTGAATGAATTCCAAAAGGCATTATTAGAACGGGCGTTGGCGAATTTACGTCGGGCAGGTACACGACGTAACAGAGGCTTCGGTCAAATTAAATGTACACTGAGGACTGTTTCAACAAAGTCGGAGAATCAAACTGAAGGCAATATACGTCAGTCTACAAATAACGTATGGCCTGCTGACGGACATGCTTTGTCTGTGAAAATCATTCTTCGAGAGCCTACGGTGCTGGGAACCCAAAATGCCGATACAAACACCGTCTTTTCACAAGACTACGTATCTGGAAGTCAAGTTTTGGGGATGTTGGCGTGGGCATATCCCGACAAAAGTTCGGATGATTTCAAAGCACTATTTTTGAAAAACGCGCTATCCTTTGGCCCATGCTACCCCGAGGGAGCGGAGCCCTTGCCTGCCTCTTTTCATCAAGAAAAATACGCAGCCACTGCCATCTATCACAATATTTTGGCAGGTACATCCGAAAACACCGTGACAAAAGGAGTTGGAGGTTTTGTGGGAAAAAGCGGAAAAGTGAAAGTAGAGAAGCATTTTAATTTTCACTCATCACGAACGGAACGCAGTGCAGGGCGAAGCGTTAAAGACCAAGCTACGGGAGGGATTTTTTATTACGAGTCTTTGGCCAAAGGTACGGTGTTTGTAGGCGAAATCACGGGAGATACGGCTTGTTTAGAAAAATTATATGCGTATTTTGGTGGGGCAAAACAATACCGATTGGGCAAAAGTAAGTCTTCTCAATACGGAAATGTGGAAGTAGAAATTACACCTATTACAAAACCAGTTAATGTAGATACTATTGAGGGGGAATACTATCTGGTGGCACAAAGCCCATTGGTTTTATACAATGACGCTGGGTATCCTTCCCCTACAAAAGATGCCTTGCAAAAAGCACTTGGGAGCAAAGTTATTATCGAGGTTGCCACGGCAAGAGTCGTACCTATTGAGCAATACAACAGCAAGTGGCTGGCTAAGGCGGGCAAAGTGATGGCTTTTGAGGAAGGCTCCACTTTCAAAGTGAAGGTATCAGCACCGCTCCCCAAAGAAATGACCATTGGTGAATGGACACACAAAGGCTTTGGTAAAGTACGCTTCCTGACTTCGAAGGATATAGATGATTATAAGGAGGTTTTAGGAGAGCGAAAGGAAGCTGATACAGAAGTCAGTAACCCAGAAGAAGAGCCTGCTTTTTTGAAGCAAATAATTGAGCAGAACAAACAGGAAGAACAAAAACAAGCCATCCAAACAGAAGCTTATAACGATGCCCAAAAACTAAATCAACGCCTGGGACATAAGCGCCTTTCCAATAGCCTCATCAGTCGGATGCAAGCGGTTTTAACGTTAAATGATTCTGACAT
Organism: Runella sp.; assembly: GCA_039810845.1. Lineage (GTDB taxonomy): Bacteria > Bacteroidota > Bacteroidia > Cytophagales > Spirosomataceae > Runella. Next base: position 6,924 of record JBDHXS010000162.1, read on the forward strand.
TACAGCATTTTTTGATGAGTCCACTCAAGCAGGACGGAAACCACTCAAAGACAAGCCCGCAGGGAAAGCATTGATAGATGCCCATTTGTACGATGATTTGAAAAATACAGCTATCAACAAACGTGCGTATTGGACTGCTTTTTTTGATTATTTACGCAAAGCCAACAACCAATAGAAGATGTCAGCGAAACAACCAACACTTACGGGCTACAAATATGGGGAGCGCATCACGGGCAAAATCATTTTGATAGCTACCCTGCGTAATGCTTCTCCACTGCTGCTGGGCAGTGGTCTCAGCGACATAGCCGACAAAGAAATCATCCGTCTCCCCGATGGTAAGCCCTATATCCCTGCGTCGGCCTTGGCGGGAAAACTACGTAGAAAGTTCAAAGACATTTACAGCGCAGAAGATAAAACTGTCAGGCAATTTTGGGGTATAGATAAAGGGGAAAGTAGTTTTCAGTCGCACATTGTATTTGAGGATGCCCGCTTGCAAAGCGAATCATACCAAACAACCGTGCGTGATGGTGTGAAGATTGAACACAAAACCAATTTGGCCAAAGAACAAGGCAAATACGACTATGAGTTACTGGAAGTGGGGCATGCGTTTACGTTCAAAGCTGAAATAACCCTACGTGCCAGTTTCGATGCCGACCAATTTAAAAAAATGGCAGGTACGGTACTGGAACTACTCAAAAAGGACTTCCGTGTTGGGGCGCATGAGACATCGGGTTTTGGGGAGATAGAATGTTCGTTGGCCAATGCCTATGTATTTGCGTTTCCAGATGATAGCGAAGCGTGGTTTACTTATTTAGAAAAGAACGAATTACCGAAAACAACCGCACTACCTCATTTTGAAATCAAGCCAAAATCATTGTTTAAAATAGAGGCTACTTTCGCGCTCAAAACTACTTTTTTAACTTCTACCTACGGGGTAAAGAGCAACGAACCCGATAAAACTCAACTCAAACGTAAACAATATAAAGACGGCAGTTGGACGGATGTTTATATTCTTAGCGGCAAAGCCCTTCGGGGAGCCATTCGCCACCGAGGACTTCGGATACTCAAAACGGTGGGTGTACAAGATGCTGAAAAGAGAATAGATGCGCTTTTTGGAATGGTGGATGAAAAAACGCAAAAAGCTCAGAAATCTAAAATTCGGGTCAGAGAAGGAGTATTTGAAGGTGCAGAGAAATTTGCTCAAACCCGCATCAAAATAGACCGATTCACGGGCGGTACCATCAGCGGGGCGTTACAAGAAGCCGAGCCATTGGCCAAAGGTAAGATAGAGCTGACCATCGAAATACCCAACTATACTAACCAAGAAGCAGCCCTATTGCTATTTATCCTCAAAGATCTTTGGACAGCCGATCTGCCCATTGGCGGTGATAAAAATGTAGGAAGAGGGGTGCTCAATGGTGTTTCGGGTAAGGTGAAAATGGGGGATGATGAACTTGTGCTCGAAAAGATAGGAACCGATGGCTATCAAATTCCTGAATCATTCAAAAACTTAAACCTTGACGCATGGAAAGCACCAACGATATAAGAGCCCTCATTGAAGGTTTTAAAGAAGGTTACGCTATTTTTTGGCTACATGACCAAATTGTAGTCAGAGATTGCCCCGTGGATTTGGCAAGAATTGATCAAAATGCACTGGTAGAGTGTCGGGTTTTTAATGCACAGAAAGAAATTCTGATTCGGAGACGAGGAGATAGTTTTGTATATAGAGAAAGAACAGATGAGCAGAATTTTGTAACAAAAAAAGCAGTATTGCGAGGCGAGATAGCTATGCAACTCAAAAGAATTGATACAGATTTAGCGTCTGTCGATGAAAAAAAGAATGAGCGTATTAGTTTAATCAAGCATGAATATATTGACTACAACGAAAAAGATGCAGCCACCTATGTAGATAGTAGATTTGTTGGATTTGAAACTATAAAAAATCAAGAAAATGGCAAAGTGGAAAGATGAACAGATTTTTAAGGAAGGTAATTCATATAAAGTATTCTTACCTGAAAAGAACAAATTATTTACAGTTGATAATTTTGGGATTACAGGCGACTTGGTAGGGTTATATGTAGATGACGTAGAATTTAATGATGAAGGAAAAATAAATTGGTTAAAAATTGATGGCGAAAAATATCGCTTTAAAAAACCTGCTGTGTCCAACCCACCCCCCACCAACCCACGCTCAACTACCCCCAGTGCAGGCCCTCAAAATACGACTCCACGCCGTGACGAAAGTCGAGAGATGGCACCATCTCCCTACAATTTTGTATCGCTCAACCAAACGGTAGTTCCAAGCAATGCACAAGTGAATGACTTTAGTGTTTACAAAGGTTTGAGTGGCTACATTGATGTAACTGTAACCACTCAAACCCCAATGTTTATTCGCGGGAAAAATGAAGAGTTCTTTAAAATTGGTGAAGAGATGGCTATCCCAGGTAGCTCGTTTCGGGGATTGATACGGACGATGGTGGAAGTATTGAGCTATGGAAAATTTGTAAATTTTGAAGATAGGGAGTTATATCATCGGCTCACAGTTATAGATGATACAAAGTCTGAAAAAGACGGAATAAAGAAGAAAATAGGTTTTTTACGTTTTGATCAAAGTGAAAAGTCTTTTCATATATATGAAGCTAAAGAAATTCCAGCCCAATATGACAGACCTAGCAATTATTCACAAGATGAGTTTACCTATAGGTTTGAACGTATAAACGAAAAAGTATATGTAAAAATCAATACAGGTAGTTTTGGAGGGCAAAATCATCTCATAAAAAACTTTAAAATTTTATATGAACAAAAACAAGGAACATCAGGAATACCTATTGGAGAAAAGATAGTAAAATCTTTCAGGGATGATGATACCCGAAAAACAAAAAAGGACATGGCTAATCTGTTGGGTTTAGCGGAAAAACCAAGAGATTTCACAGTTAAACTTCCAGACGGTATCACCTATATTGGGATTCCTATCTGGTATGAAATTGACGCTAACCAAAACATAGTTTCTTTTGGTCATTGTAAGAACTATCGTGTTCCTTACGACTATTCAATAGGCAACCACTCTTATATTCCAACCAATATCCAAAATGAAACGATAACTGATTTTGCAGAATCTATTTTTGGAAAAAGTAAAAGCGATTTAACAGCGGGCAAAGTTTATTTTGAAGATTTGAAAGTAGGGCAAACTCTAACTATAGAAGAAAACATTTTAAATACATTGGCTACGCCTAAGCCTACTGCCTACCAAATGTATTTAGAGCAGGATGGTAAACCGCTTAAAACGTGGAGCAATAAAGCTAAAATACGGGGTTATAAACAGTACTGGCATAGAGACACCAACCAAAGTAATCAGTATAATTGGCGTAATGCTACAATTAGAAAATTAGATTTTGATAAATTTAGACTAACCCAGCATGAGAAAGACCAGATAGTATCAGAAACTATCTACCAACATAGAAATGGACAAATTCAGTTAGATAGTAAAAACAATCCAATTGTAGAAATCTATAAAACCAAGAACTATGCAGAGTGGCCAAAATCTATTCAAGAAAAAGTTAGTAAAATCATTATGAATAATGATACGATACAGTTTTCAGTTATTCAAGCTATTCCACCAAATACCTTTTTCACAGGCCGTATCCGTTTCGACAATCTCAGCCCAGAAGAACTCGGTGCCTTGCTGTGTGCTTTGAACTTGCCCGAGGGATGTTGTCATAAAATCGGGATGGGTAAACCGTTAGGATTGGGGTCGGTACAAGTAACGACTGAATTGATACTGATAAATAGAGAAGAAAGATACAGCCAATTATTTGAAGGGAATGGGTGGAGTATGTCAGCACCTGTCGCAGACGGACAACCGTATAAAAGAAGTTTTCACAATTATGTCATTGAACAATTACGAAATACTGGGGATATGGAAGCGGTTGCTGGAACATTTTGGGATTTGCCACGTATGAAGCAACTGAAGCACATGCTAACATTCGATATTAATAATCAATCAAAAACGGATTGGCTTAATAAAACAAAATATCAAGAGCTCAAAGAGTTTAAAAATCGTACAGTCCTACCCAAACCAGAAGAAGTAAAATGAGTAAATGGAAAGCACTACTAAGCTATGCCTATGGTAAATATCGTACTGCGACCTTAATTGGAATGCTGATTGTATTGGGGTCGGTTTATTTATTTT
>JBDHXS010000163.1:0-11084 GCA_039810845.1 Runella sp.
AAACAGTTTAAAAATGATAATTTTTATGTCATTGTATATCCTGATTTGCTGAAAAAAGATTCGCCAATGATTGGTCTGTTGAAACAACGTGGCTTGAAGGTATTAGATTATCGTAAGTTATTTCCATTCCCTTCTAAGCAATACCAACTTACCTACGACAGTCACCCAACTCCCGAAGCGCATCGTTTGCTGATGGAGCAATTGACCAAGGATTTGAAGAAAGCGGGCGTATTAGGAATGACGAATGAACGAATGTAGAATGACGAATCTATTGGAAGCATTTGATTTGGAGGAGATAAGTAGAGCCGCACAAGAAGTTATTGCAGTTTGTGGCAACGAAACTATTTGGCTTTTTGAAGGCTCGATGGGAGCCGGAAAAACAACCCTTATAAAGGCAATCTGTCGAGAATTGGGCGTACTGAATACGGTGCAGAGTCCTACATTTTCTATTGTAAATGAATACTTGACTGATAGTAGTGAAACGATTTATCATTTTGATTGTTATCGCCTTAAAAACGTAGATGAAGCATACGATATTGGTGTGGAAGAATACCTAGACTCAGGAAACTTGTGTTTGATAGAGTGGCCTGACAAAATTGCGGAGTTACTTCCTAAGAAGTCTATTAAAATTAGTATTACTCAACTATCAAATGGGAAACGTTCGATAGTGTTCTTACATAACAACTGAGAAATTATGATGGGTTTTGGCGAATTGGCGCAACAAACCGCTCTGTATCCCCAGGAAGCTTTGGCACCCGTAAAAACGAGCCAGCAAAGTTTACGAATTGGGCTTCCCAAGGAGATTTCATTACAAGAAAACCGAATAGCCCTTACGCCCGAGGCCGTAGCGATTTTGGTGCGGAATGGTCATCAGGTTGTTATTGAAAAAGGTGCTGGAGAAGGTGCACAACTTTCTGATAATGAATACAGTGAAGCAGGCGCTCAAGTCGTATATTCTCCTCAGGAAGTGTTTGCGAGTGATTTGATTCTCAAGATAGAACCCATTGTAGAACAAGAGTTTAGTTTCTTGAAAAATGGGCAAACGATTATTTCAGCCCTTAATTTGCCCACGCGTGAACGTTCGTATTTTGAGCACCTCAACGACAAACACATCACAGCTCTTAGCTATGAATACATCGAAGACCCTGGCGGTGGGCAGCCAGTTATTCGTTCGTTGAGCGAAATTGCGGGCAGTACCGTAATGCTCATTGCTGCTGAATATTTGAGTAGTGCCAATAAAGGACGCGGTATTACCCTGGGTGGAATTACGGGGGTACCTCCTACTAAAGTGGTGATTATTGGTGCAGGGACAGTAGCGGAATATGCCGCGCGAACAGCCTTGGGTTTGGGAGCAGAAATCAAGATTTTTGACCAGCATATCTATCGTTTGCAACGTCTCAAATATGCCATTGGCCAAAATATTTATACTTCTATTATTGAGTCTGATACGCTTTCGGAGGCAGTACAAAGAGCCGATGTTGTGATAGGAGCTTTGCGCCCCGAGGATGGACACAGTGTTTGTGTCGTTACAGAAGAAATGGTTGCTAAAATGAAACCTAATTCAGTAATCATTGATGTTTCTATTGACCAAGGAGGTTGCATCGAAACGTCTCGAATCACTACTCACAAAGATCCTATTTACCGCGTTTATGATGTAATACATTACTGTGTACCCAATATTGCCTCTCGCGTGGCTCATACGGCAAGCATGGCCTTGAGCAATGTATTTTTGCCTATCCTACTCAAAATGGGGCAGGCAGGTGGGGTCGAACACATGATGTACGCTAGTCGTTGGTTTAGTAAAGGTGTTTATGCTCACGGTGGCACGCTCACTAATCCTTTTATTGCTAAAAAATTCAGTATGCGTCATAAAGATTTAAGTTTATTACTGGCAGCAAGAATGTGAAAAAATATGATTAACAATAGCAACGAAAACAGCTTGATGGACGATGCCAATTCGCCAGATGTTAACCGACGACTTTTGGGAATGGTATCGCAGGATTTTATCAAAGTAGCCGATCAATTGAAAGAGGCGTCTTATCAAATACGAAAGAGAGGTTTTTCTGAAAATCCCATTTTTGTGGCGGTTCAAAAAGAACTGGAATTGGGGCTATTACTAATTGGAAAACAAGAATTAGAAAATGAATGGGCTTATCGTGCTTCTTTCTTAGATGAATTTGTCCAGCGCGAATTGATTGGTAAAGAAGCAGTTCAGATGTTCAGAGAGAATTATAAAAATCCCGACGAGTTCTGTTGCCTTTTTGTCATCCAAGGCGATTTTGCTGGTTTTGTCTTTATCCCTTTTCCTGAAGATTGAGCCAACAGCATATACTGCATTTAAGTATTTGTACTTATAGCCAACTGACCTTAAAAAACTCCCCTCATTAAACTAACGCAGAGGGGAGTGAAGGCAAATACAAAATCTGCTATTATGTAAACTTAGGGAGTTACTAAAATCGGGTAAGCATTTTTTCAACGGTTACTGCACGCTTTCGTTGTATTCTACATGCCAGGTATGGTCAGCGAGCATAGTAACTTTGGCAATATAGCGACTGTATTTGTAAGAACGCCCCCATTCTTCTGGTGCTACCATTGACAAGACATCGCGACCGTCTTCTTTTTCATAAACATAATACGTTTCGTTCAAAACAGGCTCAAAGTTCATCTGCGCGGCATAAATTCTTTCTGAAACATCCACTCGTTGACGTAATTCTTTGGCTTGCTGGGCCAGGGTTGCCATTTGTTGATAGATTTGATTGAGCTGCCGCTCAGTCTGTTGGCGCATGGCTAATACTGCCTTTCCTTTGGTTTTGCCCATATCTTCGGGCTTAATTACCGCTCCGCCTACCGAGTGGGCGTAAGCCATTAGGCCAGGATTTTCGGCTACTTTGTCGGGATTGATTGGGTTTTCCACCATCATATATAAATGGATTACTGTTTATTTCCTTCAACGATACAAAATTAAATATTGTTTATTTTGAAAAGTGGTAATTCAACAAAAATGTTCTTAAATAATAAAATATAGTCTATATATAGTATTTTAATAAGACTTTTTATCTTAAAAAGATAAAAAATAAAGATAATAATTAATACGCTTGTCCTAAATATTATGGTGTTTCTTATAATATTGGCTTTATGTCTCTAAATTCCTATATTGAGATGTAGAACAAAACGAGGATAGCAAACAACTTTAGGATATTGCATTGCTTAGCAATACATTTTTCTTAGGAGAAATTGTATTTGGCATTGTGATTGCATACTTTTCATAAATTTAAAACGTTATTTTTACGAAAGTTTTATTATTAATTTTAAGACAAACTCTTGAAAGTGAGTTGTTTAATGCAAATCAAGAAACACCTAACCTCTCCAATTTACCCCCAAATCCTTCTGCTTTTGGGGATTTCAGGAATATTTTTGGGCTGCTCGCAGTATAGTACAGGTCGTTTGAGTGTAGGCTATCATAACCTTACGGCCAAATACAATGCTTATGTCATTGCTCGTGATAAAATGAAAGAGGCGGATATTGCCTTGCGTAAAAACCGAAAAGAAGACTACAATCAACTGTTACCGATTCTATCACCACTGGACTCGATAGAAGCCAGAAGCGTTGATGCCTTATTACAGGATGTGATAAAAAAGGCTTCATTGATTCCTGATAGGCATCAAAATAGCCGATGGGTTGACAATGCACTTGTTCTAATTGGAAGGGCGAGGTTGTATAAAGGCCAATTTACCGATGCTATCGAAACCTTACGTTATGTCAATGCCAAGGGCCGAGATGAAGAAGACAAGCATGAGGGATTGATATGGCTGATGCGGGCTTATGTCGAAACCAAAGATTATAATAGTGCATTGAGTGTAGCTGAGTTTTTGCGCAGTCAGCCCCTCAATGATGAAAATACACGTAACTATTACTTGGTAAAAGCATATTTACACCAACAAAGACAAGAATACCCGCTGGCTTTGGGGATTTTGGAAGAAACCCTCGGTTTGTTGCCCAAGAATGAAGAAACTGCGCGTGTCCATTTTGCTGCTGGGCAGATGTATGATATTTTGGATAAACCCAAAGCTGCTAATTTGCACTATCAAGCGGTATCGCGCAATCGCCCTTCATACGATTTAGATTTTTTTGCTCGAATGAACTCCTTGCAAAATGCCGCATTGACTGATGCGACTATCTCGACTGAAGGAGGTTTTAAAAAAATGCTTAATGATCGAAAAAACAGCGATTTACGTGATAGGCTTTATTATTCGATGGGGGTGATAGAAACCCGCAAAAAGAACTATAAGAAAGCAATTGATTTTTTTCAAAAATCGGTACAACAAACCACAGTCAATACGTCACAAGTACCTTACACGTATTTGGAAATGGCTAAAGTGTACTATGACAAACTTCAAAATTATGAACTGGCAAAAGCCTATTTTGATAGTTCATTGGTTTTGCTGCCACCTAACTCACCACAGTTTCAGAAAGTAACCGAGCGCAAAGAGGTATTGGATGATTTTGTGAAGCAAATTACTACTATTCGTACCGAAGACAGCCTTCAACGTTTGTCGCAGATGAACCCAGCTACACTTGATAAGTTTTTGGACGGAGTCATAGAAAACGAGATAGCAGAGCAAGAACGAAAAATAAAAGAAGCGGAGAAATTGGTCGCTCAAGCCCAATCGCTTAGTGTAAATGCAGCTAATTTTGAGGGTAATCCCGCCGATCGCTTTGTTTTGTATGATGTCACGGCAGTCAATACAGGGAAAATGGAATTTAGACAACGTTGGGGTACTCGGGCCTTGGAGGATGATTGGCGGCGTAGCGCTAAGGTGGCGACATTATTGGCTCAAACAGACAATATCACTCCTGTACCCAATCAAAAATCAACTGATAAGGTACCATTGGTTGGAGGTGATTTGTCTAAAATGACCAAAGATTCTCCTGATTGGAAAGCAAAAAAAGATGCTCTCTATCGGAATATTCCACTACGTAAGCAAGAATTGGAAGCATCCAACCAAAGGATTGAAGACGCTTATTATAAATTAGGTAAAATCTACAAATTTAGCCTCGAAGAACCCGAAAACGCTGTAAAAACCTTTGAACAAACTTTAGCGCGTTTTCCTAATTCTAACTATAAACCCGAAATCTATTATTTGCTTTATTTGACTGCTCCTAAAAATACGCAAGAAGAGTGGAAAAAGAAGCTAATCGCCGAATTTCCAAACTCTTCCTATACGCGTTTGCTTACTAAAAGCACGGCAACTGTAGCAGCTTCGGGAAATATAGAATTAGAAGCGCTCAAAGACTATGAAAAAATCTTAGCCTTGTATCAAGTCAATAACTTCTCTGAGGCGTATGCCCAACTTGAAATGGCGATTGTGACCTACGCAGGTAGCAAAATAGAAGATAAATATGCTTTACTTCGTATTTATCTTCTCGGTAAATTACAGGGGAGAGAAGTCTATTTGAAAGCACTCAATAGCTTTATTAAAGATTTTCCAACAAGTTCTTTACTTCCACGTGTGAGAGAGGTTCTGGAAGCTCAACAATCAACTACTAGTAAGAAAAATGGTTAAGTGCAGCGAGGATTGGCTTATTATTAAAAAATCCTTATAATTGTACTTCATGTCTGTGTTATCTATATAACTTCACTATGGCCTTTTTGAACGGGAAATACCGTAAATCTATTATTCGATATTGGCAAATAGCTGCTGTTGTCGTGGGAAGTGCCGTTTTATATATTATTGCGGTTTATTTCAATTTCTTTTGGTTGTTTGGAGGGATGCCTGATCTTAGAGCCATTGAAAACCCTGAAAGCCAGGAAGCATCAGAGATTATTTCTGCTGATGGTCAAACACTTTCTAAATACTTTATAGAAAATCGAACTCCTATTGAATTTGATCAATTGTCACCGAATGTCATCAAAGCGCTTATTGCAACTGAAGATGCTCGTTTTGTGAAACATTCTGGGATTGATCCGCGCTCTATGTTTAGGGTGTTTAAAGGGGTATTATCGAGCGAGCAAGGAACGACGGGCGGAGGAAGTACGCTGACGCAGCAGTTGGCTAAGAACCTTTTTCAAACCCGTAGTGAAAAATACAAAGGCTCGTTGGGCGATTTGCCTTTGATCAAGACCGTGATAGCCAAGACCAAGGAATGGATATTGTCAGTACGTTTGGAGCGTAATTATACCAAGCAGGAGATTATGATGATGTACCTCAATACGGTGTCTTTTGGGAATAATGCAGAAGGGATTAAGACAGCTTCCAAAACTTATTTCAAAAAAGAACCTTGGAATCTGGAACTCACTGAGGCAGCATTATTGGTAGGAATGTTGCAAAACCCCTCTCGCTATAATCCTCGATTGTTTAAAGAAAGGGCATTAGAGCGTCGTAATGTAGTCTTGGGGCAAATGATGAAATACGGTTTCTTAACACCCGAAACATTTGCCCGAAATAAAGTTAAGCCGCTGGGGTTGAATTTCAACATTGAGAACCATAATACTGGGCCAGCACCTTATTTTCGCGAGGTTTTACGTGATTGGATGAAAGATTGGTTGGCGCAATACAACAAAGAAAATGGAACAGAGTATGATCTTTATACCGATGGATTGCGAATTTATACTACGATAGATTCGAGAATGCAATCTTACGCCGAAGCGGCAGCGTTAAAACACATGACAGATCAGCAGCAGATCTTCTATAACTATTTTAAAGCCCAAAAAATGAATCCTTGGGTAGTGAAAAATTCAGGGGGAGGCTACGTCGAAGATCCAAATTTTGTCCAGCGTGCTATGAAGCAAAGCTGGCGATACATCGAATTGAAAAGGGCATACGGCGACGATACCAAGAAAATCATGGCGGTAATGACTACCCCTGTCAAGATGAAAGTGTTTTCATACCGTGGGGAGCGCGACACGATTATGTCACCTTTGGATTCAATCAAATACTATAAGAAATTCTTACATATCGGAATGGTGTCAATGGATCCTCGGACTGGAGACGTAAAAGCCTGGGTAGGAGGTATAAATTTCAAACATTTTAAATATGATCATGTCAAACAAGGACGACGCCAGCCAGGTTCTACCTTTAAACCCTTTGTCTATTGTTCTGCCATTGATAAAAGTTTTGTAACGCCTTGTGATCCTATCATAGATCGACAGGTTTGTATTGGAGATTGGTGTCCCCGAAACTCTACGGGAAGTTATTCGGGACAAGCCCTGACTTTACGTCAAGCATTGGCAAAATCTGTAAACTCTATTAGTGCACATTTGATGAGTTTAGTAAGACCACGAACCGTTGTAGAGTATGCTCATAAGCTGGGAATCACCAGCTTTATTCCCGAAGATGTAACCATTTGCCTTGGTACGCCTGATGTATCTGTTTTTGAAATGGTGAATGCCTATTCCACTTTTGCTAATAATGGCAAGCACGTTGATCCTCGTTTTGTCTTACGTATTGAAGACAAAAATGGCCGTTTATTAGCCGACTTCCCCATTCAAGAAAAAGAGGAAATCAGTCCAAGCGTGGCCTATCAGATGCTTTTTATCATGCGAGGAGCTGTAGAAGATCCTTGGGGAACAGCTCAACGCTTGCGGACGCAGTATAAATTATCGGATAACAACGACATAGCAGCTAAAACAGGTACAACCTCTAACTACTCTGATGGCTGGTTTATGGGGATGACCCCTAATCTCGTAACAGGCGTATGGGTAGGGGGTGACGATCGTACTATTCACCATACTACTATGGCCTATGGACAAGGAGCTCGCATTGCAATGCCCGCTTGGGGAATGTACATGCAGAAAGTTTATGAAGATCCTGATTTGGCAGGGAGTGAAAAATCGCCTTACAAACGCGAACGGTTCTTTAAGCCAGATGGTATGGAGGCAAATATCGGTTGCGGGGGAATAAAAATAGATACGCTTAATACGTATTTGCGGCCCAAGGTAACGGATGATGAAAGCATACTGTTTTAGACTGGTGTCTTAATCAATGAAAATTCTTCTTGCTCCCGATAAATTTCGTGGCTCACTCACGGCTACTGAAGTATGTAAGGCCATGAGCGAAGGAATTCGGAAGGCTTTACCCAATGCTGAGATTTTGGCGATACCAATGGCAGATGGGGGAGAAGGTACCGCTGAAATTTTGACGCTTAATGCAGGCGGGCAAATGTACCCTATTGTAGTTTCAGACCCGTTGGGTAGAGAGATAAAAGCAGCATTTGGGCTTTCTGCCGATGGGCAAACAGCTTATCTCGAAATGGCCGTAGCATCGGGCCTGCGATTGCTTCAATCTCATGAACGTAACCCTTTACAAACCACAACTTTTGGCACAGGTGAGCTGATTCAAGCAGCTATCAATAAAGGGGCTAAACGGATTATCTTAGGAATAGGTGGCAGTGCTACCACTGATGGAGGAATTGGCATGGCCGCTGCATTGGGTTGGCGTTTTTTAGATTCAGAAGGCCAAAATCTGGCTCCTATCGGTCGTAATCTCGACCAGATACAGAAAATTATTCCACCAGCTACTTTGCCACAAATTGAAATCCAAGTGGCATGTGATGTTACAGCACCACTCTATGGACCTACAGGAGCTGCTTATATGTATGCCGCTCAAAAAGGGGCAGATGCTGAAATGGTAGCACAATTAGACGGCGGATTAAAACATTTAGCCACCATTGTACAACGAGATTTTGGAGTTGACTTGGCGAACGTTGCAGGTACGGGTGCAGCAGGAGGCTTAGGGTTTGGTTTATTGTTTTTTTTGAAAGCTACGCTCAAAGAAGGTGTAAAAATTGTGATGGAGCAGACACGTTTTGAGGAGCAATTGCAAGGTGTTGATTTGATATTTACAGGAGAAGGAAAAATGGACGATCAAACCCTCCAAGGGAAGTTGATTGCGGGCATAGCCCAAGCAGCCCAGCAAAATGGCGTTCCGGTCGTTGCATTGTGTGGAACCCTTCTGTTATCACCCGAAGAAGTTCATCGTATCGGTATAATGTATGCTACGTCTATTCTCAACCGTCCTATGACGTTGAATGAGGCTATTGCGTATGCTCACCAAGGTGTAAGTGATAGCGCCTACCAGTTGACAAACCTATTTTTGTCTTTCCAATAACAAAACTTGAGCGCCCCGCCTTTCTCATTCGAGATTGAAGAAGGGGACGCTCAAGTACTTATAATTCTAAAATCGAAGAGAAATTATTTATATTCTGTGTCAACGTCGGCGAAGATGCGGCCACAGTGTTCACAAACGATAATTTTCTTTTTTTCCCGAATGTCAGCTTGGCGCTGTGGAGGTACTACGTTAAAACAGCCACCGCAAGCACCACGTTTTACCGTTACTACACCTAGCCCATTGCCTGAATTAAGGCGAATTTTCATGTACGACTTGAATAAACGCTCATCTACTTTCGTAGCTTGTAAATCGCGTTTTTCAAGCAGTTTTTTCTCGTCTTCGTGGCTTTCAGAGGTAATTGTGTCGAGTTCTTGCTTTTTAGCTTTCAAATCTTCCCGACGTTCTTTGAGCAACCCATCCGTCGCGGCTATTTCTTCTTTTTTAGCTTTGATTTTAAAATCTGCTTCGCGGGCTTTTTTCTCAGCAAGTTCGATTTCGAGCGTTTGAAGCTCCATTTCTTTGGTGATGGCGTCGTATTCGCGGTTGTTGCGGACGTTCATCTGCTGATCTTTATAACGGGCGATTAACTTTTCAGCGTCTTTCTTTCCAGCTTTATAGCGGCTGATTTCATCTTCAAGAACGCTAATTTCGCTATTGAACTTCCCGATGCGGGTTTCAAAGCCCGCAATGTCATCTTCTAAATCTCGTACTTCTTCGGGCAAGTCGCCGCGGATTTTCTTGATGTCATCCAATTGTGAGTCAATTTGCTGCAATTTAAGCAGTAAGTCTAATTTCTGCGCGACGGTCAGTTCCATATTTGTTGGGTTTGAAGTGGGGTATATGAAGTGTGGAGAATAACTTTCGAACACCTGATAACCGACACTTTACACATAGTAATTTACCGGATTTGTAATAGTTTCAGACAAAATTGTCGCAAAATTAGGGAATTTTTTCGACAAATAGCGTTGTAATAATTCTTTTGTAAAAACTTCGCTTTCGTAGTGCCCGATATCACAAATAATCAGGCGGCCGTCGGCATCAAAGAACTCGTGATATTTGTAATCGGCCGTAATAAATACGTCGGCTTCGGCCCGTAGGGCATCGCCGATTAAAAAACTGCCGGCCCCGCCGCAAACAGCTACTTTTTGAATGCTTTCTTTCACAAGCGCCGTATGACGAATGACAGGGGTGTGCATCCGATGTTTCAGGAATTCCAAAAAAGCAGATGTGGGAAGAGGTGCAGGGAAAAGGCCAACGGCACCCGCCCCTACGTCTTGATGTTGATTTTGGAGCAATGTCAGGTAATGGGCTACTTCTTCATAAGGATGAGCTCTGCGTAAAGCCACCATCACTTTTGACTCTAAATAAGCCGGAAAGATCACTTCTATCCGATCTTCGTTTACTTTTTCGTCGGTGTTGGCAGAACCGATGTGCGGTTGAGCGCTCAGATTCGGGCGGAAAGTTCCGGTACCGTTTACTCTAAAACTGCAATGATCATAATTTCCGATTTGTCCTACACCGGCATCGTACAGCGCTTCCAACACGTCGGAGGTTGCTTCCGGCGGAACAAAACAGGTCAATTGCATCAGCACTTCCTTTTTGGGGGCCAAGATCCGTACTTGCTGCAAACCTAAGCGTTCGGCGATCATAAAATTGACTCCTCCCGGTACGTGGTCAAGATTGGTATGAGAAGCGTAAATAGCTACATCGTTTTTAATGGCTTTGATTACTGTTCGCTCTACATAGGTGCGACCGTTCAATTTTTTTAATCCTTTGAATACAATAGGGTGGTGCGCTACCACAAGATTGCACCCTTTAGCAAGGGCTTCATCAATTACTGCTTCAGTCGAATCCAGCGTGACCAATACACCCGTAACTTCTGTGAGCGGGCTTCCGACAATCAGGCCGGCGTTGTCGTAGGATTCTTGGTAGGAGAGGGGAGCGGTAGTCTCCAAAAAATCAGTAATATCTTTAAT
>JBDHXS010000164.1:0-11069 GCA_039810845.1 Runella sp.
AGTTTCTAACACAGCACGGGTATTATTTCCTCCCAAGCCATACACAATGGGTAAGTTTTGGGAATTGTTTTCCTGAACAAACTTTAATAAGTCGAGCTTTTGTTGCGCGGTAGTGGTAGAGGTTTCACCTGTTGTGCCCTGTACAACGAGGTAGTTTACACCCCCTTCGCTTACAAAATCGAGTAGTCTTTTGAGTGCTGTGTAATCAATATCATGGTTGGTGTCGAAGGGGGTGACCAAAGCCACACCCACTCCAAAAAATCGGGTATCCATTTGAGTTGTGATACGGACGTATCGTCCGTCAATATATACTGGTAGATAATTGGTAGATTGAACGCCACAAAGGTATCAAAATTTGTCAATCAATTGCTTCTAAAATTATATCACAAGCCTCTCTAATTTGAGTTTCTGTGATTACTAAAGGAGGAGCTACTCGCATCGAATTATCACAAAATAAAAACCAATCCGTAATAACCCCCTTTTTGATAGCACGGTCAATAATAGGTTTCAATATATCAAATGATTCAAATTCTACGGCCAGCATCAGTCCTCGTCCGCGTATTTCTTTTATTTTAGGGTGAACCAATAATTTTTTGATTAGCTCTCCTTTCTCAATAACACTCATTTCTCCCTTTCCCTGCGTGCTGTATAAAGTATCCTGTACTACTTCTAATGTAGCCAACGAAGCCGCACAACTCACTGGATGCCCTCCGAACGTGGTAATGTGTCCTAAAATGGGGTTATTTTTAAAGGCCGACATAATGTTTTTCGGAGCAATAAAAGCGCCGATGGGCATTCCGCCACCCATGCCTTTAGCACACAAAAGTACGTCAGGTACCATATTGTATTGTTCAAAAGCCCAGAAAGTACCCGTCCGACCAAAGCCTGTTTGAATTTCGTCATAAATGAGTAATGTCTTTGTTTCATCACAACGAGCGCGTAGCGCTTTGTGATATTCAGCAGCTGGAACACGCACGCCAGCTTCCCCTGAAATCACTTCGATAATAACAGCTGCAGTTCGCGAAGTAATTTTATCCAAATCCTCCACGACTCCATGTCGTATATGCTTAATATCTGGTAAAAGTGGTCGAAAACTTCGTTTAAAAAACTCCGCTCCCGCCAAGCTCAAAGCTCCTTGCGTACTGCCATGATAGGCATTGAAACAAGAAATAATTTCAGAGCGACCCGTAAATCGTTTGGCTAATTTCATGGCGCCCTCTACGGCTTCGGTGCCTGAGTTAGTGAAATAGACGTTGTCTAACGAAAAACCTGTAAGGTTTTCTGAAACCTTACAGGTTTGAAGCAGCGCCTCTGCCAATTTCACCTGCGGGGTCTCGATATATTCACCATATACCATCAGATGCAAGTATTTATCCAACTGATTATGAATGGCTTCTAAGACTTGGGGATGACGATGACCTACATTGCTTACCGCAATTCCCGAAATCATATCTATGTATTTCTCGCCATTGGGTCCATATAAGTAAATGCCTTCGGCACATTCGATGTCCAGCGCCAAAGGAAAATCGGAAGTTTGAGCGAGGTGGTCGTAAAAGAGTTGCTGACGATGAGTCATAACAAATACAGATGATTAGATTTTTTGCTACAAATATCATCAAAAAACCCCCGATTGTGTCGGGGGTTTTTTGTAATAATAATGTTTTATTTGAGTAGATTATTAATAGCCTGCATTCTGCGTCAATTGCTTGAATTTAGCATCCGCGTCCATTTCCCGTTGAGGAATAGGGAATATCAAACGAGCATCGTTGAAATTGAGTGTACCCGCCATACCTTTTGTACGCTTGATATCATGGAGCAGGTGGCCTTCAAATGCCAATTCTAATTTACGTTCTTTCATAATCACAGGGAGTGTTACCTCTGTCAACGCTTTTAATCCTGCCCGAGTACGAATAACGTTGATATCTGCCAGTGGAGCAGCCCCCACAGTAGTTCCTAAACGAAAATTAGCTTCCGCACGGGTTAAGTACATTTCAGCTAACCGAATTACAGGAACATTTCCATAACGGTCTATGTGTTTTTGAGTGTAAGTTTGCGATGTAGGTTTAATAAAAAACTCTCCTCTAGTATCTCCTGCTTCATACAAAGCTAAATGTTGGGGTTGAATACGAAAATCACCACGTCCTGCTGTACCTGGAATTGAAGAAACGGTTGTTCCATAGTAGGTATTCATCCCATTGACTCCATCTTGCGTTGTTACAGTCATGGCAAAAATATATTCTGCGGGATTGGCACCGCCATTTCTCAAAAATGTATAGAATAGTGCACTAAAAGGAGTCACTAAACGCTGAGTACCTGAAGTAATGACTCGGTTGGCAGCATCACGAGCACCTGCAAAATTGCTCTGCATCAAATATATCCGTGAAAGTTGAGCAGCGGCAGCATTTTTAGTTGCATAAATGGTATTAGTAGCTGGCAACAAACTTTCTGCTTTCATCAAATCATCAATTGCTTGCGTATATACTTCGGCTACTGAATTACGTTTGCGATAGTTTTCTTCGCTGATAGCACGAGTAGGAGTCAATACCAAAGGTACACCTGGATTGGCTGCATTATCACCATCTCCCCATGCTTTTGCATACAAACGCACCAACTCAAAATACAAAGATCCCCGAATAAACCGTGCTTCTCCTTCAATACGATTTCTCTTAGCTTGATCTACTTTATCAAGAGCTGATAGAACGTTATTACAACGATTAATAGTATTGTAAGCATCTACCCAAGTAGCTGTTGCAGTGGAATTTGCCGTAGTAAGCTGCTTATTGAAAATCTCCAATAAGTTGGCAAAAGTACCGCCGAAACGCATGTCTCCACCGTCCCCGTACAAATCGGCAGTGTATTGGATGGCTCCTCCGTACAAATCCACGTCTTGAAGGCCATCATAACAGCCAATAAGCGTTACTTCTACATCACGAGAGGTCCCCAAGGCCAAATTTTCATCAATGGTTTGAGTTGGAGCTACCTCAAGTCTTTGATCACAACTGCTCAATAGCGTCATTCCTATTGCAGTCAAATAGGTATATTTAAGAAGTTTGTTCATTTTTTTAGGTTTTAACTGATTTGAAATCGCATTGATAAGTTTTAACACTAACAACTCTTCAAAAGTCAAATCAGAAGTTATACAATGTTTAGAATCCAATGTTAATACCTGCCATAATCGTCCGAGGCTGTGGTGGCGTATAGAAATCGTTGCCAATGGCAAAGTTGGTGGTAAAGTCGTCTGAATTTACCTCAGGATCCCATCCTTTGTATTTGGTAAAGGTAGCCAAGTTCATGCCTGAAAGATAGACACGCACTCGTTCTAATTTCACACGATTTACAAGAGCTGTAGGCAATGTATAACTCAAAGTTGCAGTCCGCAAACGTAAAAACGACCCGTCAAAAATGAAACGACTTGAAGCCTGATTACCATTTCCACGATAAAAACGTGCTTCAGGAACATCCGTATTACGATTTTCAGGAGTCCAAGCGTTTAATTGGTCGGTAGTTTGGTTGTCTTCATAAATACCGTTGGCAGAAGAATACTGACCCACTCCGTAGAAATTCACGTCATTTCCAAACACGCCATTGAAGAACACGCTCAAGTCAAATCCTTTGTAAGAGAAGGAGTTGGTAATACCGCCAATCAATTTGGGGTTTGGATTTCCTACCACCACGCGTTGTGCCGTATTGTAACCAGCATTTGTAACCGTAGTACGGTCTAATGAACCATCTGTGTTTTTAGTATTTTTATAAAACAAAGCATCACCATTATCAGGATTTACACCAGCATACTCAACCGTGTAAAATACCCCGATAGGTTGGCCTTCTACCACACGGTTCATACTGCGAACCCCTCCTTCAATCACTTGGCCTTGAATATCTGTCACTTTATTTCGGTTAGCGGCCAAGTTAAGTGAAGTATTCCATTTGAATTTACCTACCAAGTTTTGGGTATTGATAACAAACTCAATTCCCTTATTCTCCAATTTACCAACGTTTTGAACCTGACTCAAAAAGCCAGTTGTGGAAGGAATATTGACGTTTAACAATAAACCAGACGTATTTTTGACATAGTAGTCAATTTCTCCGTTGATACGGTTATTCAAAATTCCATAATCAATTCCTATGTCAGCCTGAGCCGTTGTTTCCCATTTCAAGTTGGGGTTACCAATCTGTGAAGGGCGTTGTCCTGCTGCTCCTGCATAACCTGCATCTCCTTGAAACAAGCCCAATTGAGGAAAGTTTCCTATTTCAGCATTCCCTGTCAAGCCATAGCTGGCACGTAGTTTCAAGAAACTGATAATACTATTACTCTTCAAGAAATTCTCTTCTGACAATACCCAACCTACCGCTGCTGCTGGAAAGAAACCATAACGAGAATTCGCCCCAAAACGCGAAGACCCATCAATCCGTCCACTCAATGACAATAAATATTTATCTGCAAATTTGTAATTGGCTCGCAAAAAGTAAGACAGGAATCGGAAATTAGTTTCGGTAGAAGTTCCGTCTGATTTATTGGCTGCACTGGCAATTTTCTTATACGAATCTGACGGGAATTGGATACCTTCTACAAAGTTAACTTTGGTCTGCGATTGCTGATACGACATTCCCAGAGTAGCACTAATACCATGTTTGCCAAAGGCATTGTCATAGGTAAAGAAGTTGTTGGTATTGTAGTTAGTAACAAACGTACCGTAGTTTGCACCAATGCCACTACTCGCACGAGATTGGTTACGTATGGTTTGGCTTTGGAAGAAACTCTCTTCATTTTGGTTGAGCAAATCAATCCCTATTTCACTACGGAAGCGTAATCCTTTAAAGATATTAGCCTGTAAATATCCATTGGTTAAATTGCGAATACCCGTTGAGACAAATGAACCATAGTTAATGCTAATAATAGGGTTATAGTACAATGGGATATTCACATCACCTGGAGGCGTCCCTGCTGGCAAACCTGTATTAGGATCTTCAAAAGGAGTAAGCGGAGTAAGTGCCGCCATTTGAAGTGGATTGGAGAAGGCATTGTCACCCGGTAAACGACGGTTGAGTGTACGGGACAAATTCATGGTCAATCCAACGCTCAACCAGTTATTGGCTTGATGATCCAAGTTCAAACGGCCTGACATCCGTTCCAGGTTATTCCCAATAATTGTTCCTGTTTGATTCAAATATTGACCTGAAATAAAGAATTTAGTTTTTTCATTACCACCACTCAATTGCAAGTCAAGTTGCTGGATTGGCCCTTTTTGGAAGGCTTTTTCTTGCCAGTTATAGTCTCCCTGCTTGGAAGTACCGTAGGTATCATAACTGTAATAACCCAAAAAATCAGGGCCTAATACGTAGCTCGTATAAGAATCAGGATCACTGGGGTCTGTTCCGTCCAGTCTGTCGCGGGTATTGGCTGCCTGAGTATAAAATTTAATATACTGTTCTGCATTCAAAAAAGGTAAACGCTTCGTTGCTTCGGCTACTCCCATTTGGTAGTTAAAACTTACACTCGTTTTCCCTGCTTTACCGCGTTTAGTTGTGATAAGTACGACACCATTCGCAGCGCGAGCACCATAGATAGCTCCTGCCGAAGCATCTTTCAATACCTCAATAGATTCAATATCGTTGGGATTAATATCGGCCAGCGTGTTGGTTTCACCTCCATAGTTACTCAAATCACCTGTAGTAACAGGCGTACCATCTACTACATAAAGGGGTTGGCTATTGGCACTAATAGAAGAGTTACCACGCACCCGAACCGTAACAGCTTGCCCTAATTTTCCAGAACCGCTATTGACATACACCCCTGCTGCTTTTCCCTGAATTGCTGCATCCACACTTGGAGTAGGCATATTTTCAATATCTTTAGATTTGACTTGAGCGATATTCCCAGTCAACTCACGCTTGATTTGCGAACCATATCCCGTCACAACGATTTCACTCAAGGTCTTAGCATCAGGTCTCATCTGAATGTTGATAACCGTACGTCCGTTTACTTTTTCTTCGATAATCGAAAAACCTACAAAGCTGAATACCAAAGTAGCATTCTCAGGAACTGAAACTCGGTAGTTTCCTTCTCCATCGGAGTTGGCGCCACGGGTTGTCCCTTTTACCGAAATCGAAACGCCTGGCATACTGCTACCATCTTCTGACGAGGTGACTTTCCCCGTCACTACCCGGTCTTGTGCCCTCAAAACGAACACAGACAAGCACGTTGCCACCAATAGGCTAATACGTAGAATTTGTCTCATAAAAAATTAGTTTGTTAGAATTGATAAAAAATAAAAAATGTATTTGCTCTTACCATTCAAATGATTACAAGCAAAAAATTGGATAAGTAATTACAAAGAATGAATTGTACTAATCAAAAAAAATGATTTTTGTTAATGTGTGTTTTCAGAAAGCAAGTCGTGATTGTTTAGGTTAAGCTCCTGAGCCGGTTCAAGTGGAGAAGATGAGCGACTCAACAACAGAAAATACAAATTTGCATATTGGAATGATTCCGCAAATCACCCGTTTTTAGGTATATTACCTCCCCCTTTTATTGGTATCATAATAATTTAATGAAGATTTAATGGGTAGATAATTCTTTTATCTTTATGCAAAGATAGCATTAGCTTTATAAAATATCAAATACGGGTGAGTGATAATCCCCTGTTTTAGGGGATATTATATTTAAAATTGATACCCTAAGGCTCAAAAAAGCAGGTACTTCCTCCTACCCATGTAAAATCTTTGTTAAATCGTACTCCAATCATTTCACCCCGGCTCAAACGGCTAAGACTGGTGAGTAGTTGTGGGCGTGGTGCGCTGTCTTCCCAAACGTATAACATCCGAATCTCACATTTCACCAATCCGTCGGGAGCTTGTACTACGGGTTCATAATTGACTTTCCGTTGTAAAATCCAATTTTCTGGGTCTGAAATAGCCTTTATATCTTCGGGTTTAACATGAATTTTTACGCCACTTCCAGCAAATGAAAAAAGTGGTTTGAGTACATAATTTTCTAAATCAGTAGGGAAATCGCCATCATATTCGCTCACAAAGCGTGTTTCTGGTACATAGGGGGATTTGAGAAAAGGAAGAGTGTATTTGCTTATGCGAAAAAACCAATTGGGATGCCCCACCCAAGTGACGTCCACATCGTCGGTGAGGTTAAATTCAGTTTGTAAATCGGGGAAATTACCTAAATCATCAAAAATGAGACGATTATAAATTCGATTGATTTTGATTTCGCGGCCCTCATTGTCATAAAACAGTTCGCGTCCGCGTTTTTTAATTTTGGTATAACATACCGCTTTGACGCCCAAGAAAGTCTCCGTCACTGCAAAATCAATACGGGTTTTTTGTTGTTCGGGATAAATTTCCAACAAAATTACGTTTTCGGGATTTTCATCTCCTACAATTACGTCTTTCAATTTGGCTATGTATTCAGCTTGTGTAGTTGCTCCGCTAAAATAGTTGCTAAAATCCGCTGGAATTGGAAAATATTGACGAAATTTCTCGGTAACGTAGCTCTGAAACCCAAAAATAGAGGGGAAGCCCTGCAATTCAATCAGTTGTGGTGTCAGTTCGCCATCTAAACCTTTGCAAATGGCAAAATCAATAGCCAAAAATGAGCTATGTGCATTTTCGTTAGGTACTTCCTGCCCTAAAGGAATTGCATGTTGAGTTTTGGCTTTAAAATGAGGTCCTACAATGACATCCACAAACGACTCGCAGGCTTCGATTAGCTTGTCTTTGAGCATTTTCGATATAAAAACAGGGGTTTCGGCCACCCGAAATTCCAATTGGTTAGGCCAATCCGCATGGATACCATTGATAAATTCTTGGTATTTTTCTTCGCTGAAAGTAGCGTTATAAGTTTGTCGAAGTTGAGGAATCATAGGTTAGTTTTTTTCCAAAGAAAGATAGCAATAAGTTCTTTTTATGCCAACTCCACACTCATCAATTGCTCCGCAGCTTTGTTAAGAAATGTAGGAATAACTGCCGATTCAGTCAGCATGATTTTATCAGGGTCTTGGAGGTGAGCGAGCATATCATCGTATTTTCCCTGACCGTAGTTTTTAATAATTCCCTCGCGTTTTTCGTCTTTTTGAAAATGCCTCAACATCCCTTCCGCATCGGCTTCGGGGTGAAATTGCGTACCAAAAATTTCGCGCGAAAACCGCACTGCCATCGTAGCGCGTTCCAAATGTGCTACGTGCGGGCGTTCTTTTTCGATGCACAAAATTTTTGCCCCCATTCGTTCAAGGTGGTGAAGATTGGGTTCAATCACTTGAAAATCACGTGAGTCAACCGCATAAAATGGATCAGGAAGATTTTTAAAATAAGGTTCGCTTACTCCAAAGTGTGTTTTCGTCATCGGAAATATTCCAAACGAAGTAGAACGACGCTTACAAACCAGTCCTACTCCCCAGTGCAAGCAGGCCATCTGAAAAGAATGGCAGATGAGAAATAGATGTTTTTTACGAGGATGATGCGGCTGACGGTTGTACTGCCAAATATGGTCTAACAATGAAAAAAACGGTTTTTCCCAAGGTTCTCCCGCAGGTTGAGGATTACCAGGCCCCCCCGAAGAAATAAAAATATCGTAGCTTAAATCAGGGACTTCGCAATTTTGGCGTACGTTAAAAATATCGTATTGCCCTTCGATGCCTTCTTGGGCCAAAAAACGCTCTGTAATGGCTTTAATACAACGCATCCCTTCGTTGGCGTATCCGTCGTACATGTCCAAAATGGCAATCTTAATCCTTTCCATTACCCTACACTATTATCTTAAATTTAACAAAAAAATCGTACTGCCACTGTCTTTAATACCTTCACAGAGAGGCTAAAAGGTTAGTGGTAGTACGACGTAAAATTACGATTTTTTGTGCAAAGTTACGGAAATATTAATTGGGGAATCTTTTATTTCTTGTTATCTGAAGACCGTTAATCCGTTATCCGTAAATGATTTCCAGGTTTTACCATAACGGATAACGTATCAACAGATAACGAATAACGGCTACACCTGTACCCAACGCTGCTCACGGCTACTTTGCACAATTTTGTCGCAAAGTTTCAACTCGCGCAAGCCATCAGCAAAAGTGGGATAAGTAGGGTTCGCGGGTTTTCCGTTGCGAATGGCTGCATATACTTCCTTAAACAACTGTTTAGAAGTATCGGGGAAGCCTTCGTTGTGGCCACCAGGGAAGGTCATCAAAGCACGGGCTTCGTCGTGGGCAAGGGCAGGGTCACGCATGAGCGACTGATTGGGACCTTCGCGGCGGCCAATCCACATTTCGTTGGGAGCTTCTGAGCACCAGTTGAAGGTTTCTTTTGAACCGCTGATTTCGAGTGTACAACGATTTTTGCGGCCTGCCGACACTTGGCTTACCGTAGCTACGCCTTTGTTGCCGTTTTCAAAACGATACAAAATAGAAGCGAAGTCTTCTGTAGTGATTGGAACTTCCTCGTAATCAGAGGCTTGTAGTAGTTTTCCTGAATAAGTAGCAATGGCTTTTTTAGGCTTCATGCGGGTTTTGTGCACCGTATTGAAATCGGCCATTACTTCGGTAATGTGCAAGCCTGTAATGTATTCGATGAGGTCAAACAAGTGCGAACCAATATCGGCTACGGCTCTTGAATCGCCCGATTGTGAAGGCTCTAAGCGCCAGTTGTAGTCGGTAGGTAAGAAAAGCCAATCTTGTAAATAGCTACCTTGTACCGAATAAACGTCGCCCAATTCGCCTTTTTCGCGCATGGTTTTCATTTGACGAATCAACGGATAATAGCGCAAATTGAAATGGACAGCGTTGACCAAGCCTAACTTATCAGCCAATTCAACGAGTTCTTCAGCTTCGGCGATGTTGGTAGCTAATGGTTTTTCACAAACGACATTTTTGCCCGCTAACAACGCTTTTTTCGATTGTTCGTAGTGCAAAAAATTGGGTGTACAGATGTGTACACACTCAATAGAATCGTCGCGCAGTAAGTCGTCAAACGAATCATACGCGCCTGTGCCGAGTGCCTGCGCTCTGGCTTGGGCAATTTCGGCAGAGAAATCAGCAATACCAGCTACTTCTACATCGGGTAAGCGACGCAACGCTTCGATGTGCGCGGGGCCAATAAAGCCGAGCCCGACTACGGCTACTTGGGTCTTTGACATAGTGTTTTTGGGTTTGAACGTGGGTTTATAATTGGGCTTGAAACGAGTTGCTATACGAAGATAAATGTTAGGTTAAACAAAAAGTTCTTCTATAGTTTCCAATTTACTTTCATAGGTTTGAGCTTCATTAAGTGCTTTAATGACATTTTGTATTAGCTGCCACATTAAAACTGGTGGTATTGCATTTCCAATTTGCTTATACGCTTGATATTCGCTAACAGGGAATTGAAACGTATCTGGAAAAGATTGTATTCTTGCAGCCTCCAATGGTGTAAATCTACGATAAATTTCCTTCTCCAAATCAACAGCTAATACTGGGTCTGTGCCGTTCAAACTCACTTTTGCTAAGTGTGAATTAATAGTATTTGAAGGTTCGTCAAGTTTCTGCACTCGCCCTTTATTGAAGGCTTTATTGGCTTTCTTAAGTCCTTCAACGGCTTTCTTAGAAAAAATATATTTTGATTCAAATTCTTTTTGAATAACGTTATTTAATGCAACTGTATAGCTGTGGGGCTTGGGGAACCCAAACCTTAATGATAAATCTTTCCTAAAACCAACGATGAATACTCTTTCTCTTTTTTGCGGAATTCCATAATTTGAAGCATTCAATATTTTCCAATAAATATTATAGCCTACTTTTTCAAAATCTTTTAAAATCTGATTAAAAACTACTCCTTTTCTAAGATTTACAAGCCCTTTAACGTTTTCTCCAATAAATGCAAGTGGTTGTTTATCTGTCAATATTCTTGTCATTTCGTAATAAAGTTCACCTCTTGGGTCGTCTAATCCTTTTCTCTGCCCAATCATGCTGAAGGTTTGACAAGGAAACCCTCCAACCAATATGTCAAAATTTGGTAGTTCATTAGATTGTATTTCTCTAATATCTTTACATGAAATATGATTACCAAAGTTGTGTTGATAAGTTACAACA